>JBEKEB010000001.1:0-77240 GCA_050014055.1 Anaerolineales bacterium
TAACTGGTGATTCGTGGGAGTATTTCCCCCGCAAATAAAAATTCCGGTTGCACTGGATAAAGCCGCTAAGGCCGAGGTTTGATCAAGTCTTCCTGCCTCATACGGAGTGACAGGGATAAAGTGCGCAACGCCTCGATCCAACCATGGCCGGGTAATCTCAGTCTGATATTTTTCCCAACCGGAACGAGTTTGTGCTAATACAGCAATAATCGCCTGCCGTCCGCCCGCGGCAGCCACAAATTCATCCGCATAGATTTTATAAGCAGCCTGGCTGCCCCCAAGGAGAAATAAGAAGGTCTTATCGTCTTTTATAAGAGTTTCCATTCTTCTACTTTGTGTCCTGCAATTTCAGTGCATCCGCCAGTTCCGGATTGAGCTGCCATTTACCAGCCTGGTACACTTGCTTATCCCAGGGAAAAATGACCAGAGCATCCGTCATCAATGCAACGTGGTCCGGCGTTGGGTTGGCCCAGCTGTGGCTCACCAGGCATGCCGTGATGACATGCTTCGCCCCTTGCTCCCGCGCCCGTTGCGCCACCAGCCGAAGCGTCTCGCCGGTGTCGGCAATCTCATCGATAACGGCTACAACCTTGCCCTCGACCCCTTTGGAAACGTCCACTTTCCAGACCGGTTGCTGGTAAGTTACCTGGTCATTTAATCGGCGGGTGATCCGCACCGGGAAAAACTCCTTCCGCAGAGCTCATGCCACTGCCGTCGCCGGAAACAGTCCCGCCCGGGCAATTCCGACAACAACTTCGATCTCTTCCATCGCCAGGCGTTCCGCCAGGTTGGCAGCCAGCTTTACAAAATTTTCCCAGCCAATTTCTTGAACACCTTTTCGTTGGGAGTAATCATAGCTTTTCATAAATATCTTCCTTGGGAACAATGGCTTGTGTTTTTCTTCCGGAGAGTGCCTGTCAAATGCTTGACTGGGAAAGTCAATTACAATCGATCAACCCCAGCCGCTGGATTGGCAAGGTTTGCTTATGATTATCATGCATTTCTTCCCTCCTTGTAGCCTCTCTCGTCCTGCACCCATTCGTGGGATGCCGCGAGGAAGGGCTACCAGAACCAAATGCGTCCCAATCGCTTATCCATTATAATCTCACCTTATGGAATCCTCCCTTTCCCCCTTCTTTAATCCATCCGGCGTGGTGATCGTAGGTGCTTCAGCCGATCCCGCCAAACTTGGTTATCACATCGCCCATAACATGCTTAAGAGCGGATACACGGGTTCGATTCATTTTATCAATCTTAAGGGGGGCGAACTGTTCGGGCGTCCCATATATCACACTGCTGCAGAGGTGCCCGATCCGGTTGACCTGGCGGTGCTGATCGTGCCGGCGGCTGCCACTCCGGCAGCACTGAAAGACCTGGCTGGGCGCGGAATCCGGGCTGCGATTGTATGTTCGGGAGGCTTCCGGGAAGCAGGACCGGTAGGCGCGGTGCTCGAAACCGAATGTCTGGAGATCGCCCGCAAGTACCAAATGCGCTTGCTCGGCCCCAACTGTATCGGCTTGATCGACAATTTCCTGCCCATTGATACGTCTTTTTTAACCATCCCGGCGCCCCCCAAAGGCAACCTGGGGTTTATTTCCCAATCCGGAGCAATAATCGACACGATCATTGACTGGTCGCAGGAGCAGGGATTTGGATTCTCGCGCTTGATCAGTCTGGGTAATGAAGCAGATATCACTGAGACGGACATGCTCGCCAGCCTGCTGGAGGACGAAAATACGCGGGCCATTACGTTTTACATTGAAACCCTCCACGATGGTCGGCGCTTTGTGGAGGCAGCTGCTCAGGCAGTCCGCCGCAAACCACTGGTCGCCATGAAAGTCGGGAGGTCTGCCAGCGGCCAGCGTGCCGCCGCATCCCATACCGGCGCGTTGGCGGGTGCAGATTCTGCATACGCAGCAGCCTTTCAACGGGCTGGTGTCCTGCAGGCAGGCACCCTCGAAGAAATGTTCGATTGGGCCGTGGCGCTGGCAGCCTTTCCACTGCCGCGCGGCCAGCGGATGGCTATCCTTACGAATGCCGGCGGCCCGGGTGTGATCGCCTCCGATGCGCTTGAAGCCAATCTCCTGACTCTGGCTGAATTCACACACACTACCCGGGCAAGTCTGGCAGCTCTGCTTCCCTCCGCAGCCAGTTTAAACAACCCGGTGGATATGCTGGGTGGCGCTACAAGCGTAATGTTTGCAGGCTGTCTGCGGTTATTACTCGCCGATCCGGGTGTGGATGGTGTCCTAGTCATTCTCCCGCCCCCGCCCGTGGAAACCGCCGGGATGGTTGCCGAGGCAGTGATCCCGGTAATTCAAGCTGCCTCCAAGCCGGTGATTGTGTCCTTGATGGGTGGCGGGACAATCCAGCCGGCGGTCGAACTATTCCGGCTGGCCCACATTCCAGAATATCGTTTCCCCGAACGGGCCGCCTCTGCCATGGCGGCCCTGTTCAGGAGGGCAGAGTTCGTAAGGAAAGCGCAGGAAATACCACTAACCTGGAAAGGGATTAATATCCGGTTGGCGAAAGCCACCCTTAAGGAAGCCCAGCCAGGCTCGTTCCTGTCCCCCCAGGCTGTGGATCGTTTACTGGCTGCATTTGGAATTCCGAGTGCCTCAATCAGGCTGGCCCGGACGGAGACCGAAGCTGTTGAGATCGCCGGGCAAATGGGCTATCCGATCGTGCTGAAAATTGCCTCGCCAGACATCTCCCACAAATCTGACGTGGGCGGTGTTTTGCTGAATATCAATACTGCCGAAGAAGTCCGGACCGGGTTCGGCAGCGTGATGGGGCGCGCTCGCCGCGCCAGGCCGGACGCCCATCTCGAAGGCGTTCTGGTTCAACGGATGCTGCCCGCCGGGCAGGAGGTTATTATCGGTGCGAAGCGTGATCCGCAATTCGGCCCATTGATGATGTTCGGCTCGGGGGGTGTGGAAGTGGAAGGCTTGAAAGACCTGGCGTTTGGCCTGGCGCCATTGCTGGCGACCGAAGCAGATGAAATGCTGCAGCGCACCTGGGCCGGACGCAAATTGGCCGGTTTTCGCAGCATTCCTCCAGCGGATGCCGGTGCAGTTAAAGATATCTTGCAACGCCTGGCTCAATTGGCATTTAATTTCCCGGAAGTTTCCGAAATCGAGATTAATCCTCTGCTTGTCCTTGCTCCTGGTCAGGGGACAGTCGCAGTGGATGCCAGGGTCAAGCTGGGATAATAAAGTTTTTACAGAAAACGATTCCTCCAATGGGAGACGAAGGGAAGCCGGGCCTCCATGGGACAAGGTTGTCAACGGTTTGCTTGTTCCCGGCTGCCCGGGTCAGGGCCAGCAACCTGCCCGTGCTGAAGGCGAAAATAAGCCCCTTTTTAGGTCTTTTTCAAAAAGTCCTGCTTGGCTGCCTCGGCGGAGGCGACCCAATCATGCCGGATGAAACCGCGCAAATCCAGCTTATAACCGGATCACGAACCCGCATTTCTCACACTTTATGCTTTCCATGCCGCGCAGCATCACTTCGTCATATTGCTTTACCTGGCTAAGACGGCTCTCTTCTGCTTTTAGAAACTATGGCAGTTCCCCCCCCGAACCTAAAGACCCGCCATCCGGCTACGCGATGGAGCGGGCATTGGATGGAGAGCGTTCTCCTTCGATTCCCCAACTAATGATCCTCTTTGGCTTGATCCGGATCATTTCGGGGGAAAAGTTGGGTACGATCTCCGTGCCACCAGTATCCAACACAACTGCCTCCCCGCGAATCTCGATACCCCGGACAATCCATGGGTTGATAGATGGTATATCGTCGATTACGAATGCCACCCAGGGGTTGTGTTGGATGTCGCGGAATTTCTTCCGTTTGGCAAAGTCGTGACCACCAATTTCGATTGTATCCACATCCGGATTGTAGCGAAACGCTACCGGCACTACATGCGGATGTCCATCTGGGCCAACAGTGGCAAGGCGGCCCAGCCGTTGGGACTGCAAATATCCCTTTTCTGCGGTGGTGAAGATGCTCATTTTTTCTCCTTAATTCCTTCTCATAAACGAATCACAAACCCACAGTACTCGCATTTGATGCTGTCCATGCCGCGCAATACCACCGAGGTGATATTGCCTCCGCAGGAGGGACATTGCGCTGGGGCCGACTTGACCTTTTCCACCGCCGCCTGGTCGAGCGCCACTGCACGGCCCTGGTCGAAGTCCTTGTTCTTGGCACGGTTGATCAGCGCCTGCCAGGCCACATTATCCTGCCAGATGTGAAAATGCGCCATCTGCACTGCGGCGCCGCTGGCAAAATGTACTTCGATATGGTCTTCGTTCTTAAGCAGGCCCTGCTTGCTGGTTTCCACTTTATCCACCAGTGCCACCGGAGCTTCCAGCTGTAATCCCTGTACCTTCTGTTTCTCTCTTGCCACAAAGAGTACTTTCTTGGTGGCGATCTCTTCCTTTTGCTCGAAGATCAGGCGCTGGTCGGTCAGGTAGAGTACACCTTGCGGATCGCCCTTCTGCTCTTTGCCGGTCTTGCGCCAGCCCGCCTTGACCGCCGCGATGCCCGCCTCGGTCGGCAGCAATTGGAAGGAGGCCTCGGCCAGTTGTCCCAGCAGGTACTCGATCTCCTCCAGGTGCCGGGTGGCTGTGGACACCTGGTTGGTGAACTGGGTGTACATCCCCTCGATGGCCTGTTCGGCAGCAGGTACCTTGCTTTCCTCCTGCCCTACCGCCGATTGCAGCGTTGCCAGCAGACCGCGTGCAGCCGCCGGGTTGCCGGCCATCGCTGCCAGTTGCGGCATCTGCATCTCGATTGGACGCAGGGAGTTCACCAACGCTGTCGATTGTGTGTTGATCTGTGTTTGCAGGTTCGGGTACAACTGCATCCAGGAGCTCACAAAGGACTGTGCCTGTCCTTCCATATCTTTCTCGAAGACGTAGCCGCGCGCCCTTAAGCTGGCTATGCGCTGTGCCAATCCATTTACGGTCGTTTGTGCCGACTCAACCGCCTCGCGGCTGCTGGTCAATTGCACACTTCCCTGCAACGTGTTGACCCTGGCCTGCAGGGCATTGATCTCTTCGGAAATTTCCTGAGCGGGATTGGGAGTTACCAAGGCTTACCTCCTGTGCTAATAGGATAATATTGACTTTATTATTGCACAAATGAACAGGAATGACAACAGATCGGACCAAATCTCGGAAATGATCCAACCGGTTGCTTTTTATGGGTTTTTCAAGATGGGATTTCGTGAGTGTAGGGAGATTGCCAGGCTTAAATGGATAATCTTGATTGATAACCACTTGACAATGTGTTTGATTTTCAGTATACTATAATTACTAACACGTGTTAGTAGAAGAGAATTATGCCCAGAAAACGTGTCACCAGCTTCGATGTTGCTGAAAAGTCGGGGGTATCCAGAACCACGGTCTCGTTTGTCCTGAACAAAGTTCCGGGCATCAGTATCAGTGATTCCACCCGCCAGCGGGTCCTCCAGGTTGCAAAAGAACTGAATTATCATCCGGATTCTACGGGGAAAAAACTTGCCAGCGGAAAGTCGAATGCTCTCGGGTTGGTCCTCCGCCAGAGTCATGAGCAGGTATTTGCGGACGCATTACTTCCCCAAGTGTTGATGGGAATTGGTCAGGCCGCCACCGAGCAAGGCTTCGAGGTTCTACTGAAACCGCTGGAACCGCAGGATGCTGACGGATATATGCGCCTAGTCCATGAGAACCATGTGGACGGCATTATTCTCTCAGGGCCCCGCCAGGAAGAATCCGAGATCATCCGCTTGCACAATGAAGGGCTGCCGGTCATGCTCATGGGGCAGTTGCCCGGAAGCGGCCTGCCCTTTGTGGATATCGATGCGGTCAGCGGCTCCGCCTCAGCAGTCAATCACCTGATCGAACATGGCCACCGTCGCATCGGTCTGATTACCAATGCCGCCTTGGAATACACCTCTGCCCAGCAGCGCCGTCTGGGTTATCTAAATTCACTAAAGCAAGCTGGAATTGAACCGGATGATTCCCTCATGCAGGCAGGAAACTATACTTCTGCAAGTGGTTTTACAGCCATGCAAAAACTGCTGGAAGTGTCCCCACGCCTGACAGCGGTATTCGTCGCCAGCGACGTTGTTTCACTGGGTGCAATTCGGGCGATTAAACAGGCTGGGTTGAGAATTCCCCAGGATATTGCCGTGGTTGGCTTCGATAATATTCCCATGGCAGATTATTTTGATCCTCCCCTCACTACCGTTCGTATCCCATCTTACGGGCTTGGCTGGGCCTCCGGGGAACGGCTCGTGCGACTCGTACAGGGTGAAGTCCTTGATCAAGAGGGCATGCTGCTCGAATCCGAGTTGGTTGTTCGCAATTCGAGTTGTTAAAAAACGATTAGCTCACATTTGTTTTTTTTATTCGGTTTATTAACACGTGTTAGTTTTCGGAATATTTGGCAGGTTTTGGTCTATGGTCAGAATAAATAATCCTCTCTATTTTCACCAGAAAGGAGGCGGTGTAAAATCAAATGAAATAATCTTCCCCACGAAAGCGATCTAATAATACCCGTTTCCCAATTTTCAAGGAGGATTACCTTATGAACGTACGATCAATTCGAATAATTGGCTTGCTGGTCGCCGCTAGCTTAATCTTCACAGCCTGTGCGTCCGCAGCCACACCCACGGCAGCCCCGGTTCAGCCGACTGCCACCATGGCGCCCGTCGCCACCGCTACCATGGCCCCCGTCGCTACTGCTACCATGGCCCCCGCCGCCACCGCCACCACCGCACCCGCTGCTGCAACCATCGATTGCAAGGGAGCGGCTTCCGGCGATACCATCTCCGTTGCCTACCAGTGGTCTGGATCGGAGGAAGCCAGCTTCCAAACCATCATCAAACCGCTCGAGGATGCCTGTGGTATCAAGATCACTGGCAGTTCCACCCGCGACGCCTCCGTGCTAGACACCATGGTCAAGAGCTCGCCTCCGGATGTGCTCTTCTGGCCGGACCTCTCCCCGCTCAAGCTGTACACCAGCATGCTGCTGCCCTTGGATACCGTCGGCGGCAACCAGTCCAATTATGCACAGTACTGGATAACCATGGGCACAGTCAATGGCAAATGGCTGGCCATTCCGGCCAAGGCTGACCTGAAAACCATCATCTGGTACAGCCCCACCCAATTCGCCGCGCTCGGGTATACCGTCCCGACCACCTTCGCCGATCTACAGACTCTGGTTGACAAAATGGTCGCTGATGGCAATGTACCATGGAGCATGGGCTTCAACAACGGCGGCGCAGCGGATGGCTGGACCGGTTCCGACTTCATCCAGGACATACTCCTCGCCACCCAGGGACCAGACTACGTCAATGGCATCATTGCCGGTACCACACCATACAATGATCCGGGCGTGCTGGCGGCTTATCAGGTATACCAGAAGTGGGCTTCGGATCCGAAGTACACCGTTGGCGGAGCCAATGGCACGGTCAACACCAAATTCCTGGATGCCATCTACAAAGTATTTTCCAATCCGCCCCAGGCGTTGATGGTCAAGCAATCCGGCTTTGCCGGCGGCTCCATCGCGACGCAATACCCCACCTTGAAATATGGCACCGATTACGATTTCTTCCAGTTCCCTGGCGCCAAGGGCATGCAAGGCGGAGCCGATTTCATGATGGCCTTCAGTAACAAACCGGCCGCCCAGGCCCTCGTTGCTTACGTTACCGGTACAGTCGGCGGCCAGAATTGGGCCAAGGCTAATTTCAGCGTCTCTCCGAACAAGAATGCCAACGGCAACTATACCGACCCGCAGGTGATCAAGTTCGCCCAGATGCTCGCCAATGCTTCCGGCTTTACCTTTGATATAGGCGATGCACTCGGAGCTCCGTTCAATGATGCCGAATGGAAGGGCATTGTCGCAGTGGTCCAGGGCGCAGATATACCCACGACCCTTGCAACAATCGCCGCAGCGCAGAAACAATCCATCAAATAAACACTTGGTCGTCAAAAGCTGGGGCATGCCAAAACCATGCCCCAGCCCTTATTTACACATGAAGGAGGAGGATATATGGTCCCAAGGATCATGAAGCAAGGCCGCCTGGCCCCGTGGTTTTACCTGCTCCCGGCCCTGGTGCTCATGACGATATTTATCGTCTATCCCACCATTGGCACTTTCCGCCTAAGCCTGCTGGGCGCCACCAGCACCCAATCCGCTGCCACAACTTGTACTGCTGGTCAACCCTGCTGGGGGATTTTAGAGAACTACCGTTACGCCCTGACCAATCCCGATATGCTCCTGGCTCTGCGCAATAATGCCCTGTGGTTGTTGTTGATGGTCCCTGGGACGATTGCCGGGGGCTTGTTTTTTGCATTATTGGCCGACCGGGTTCGCTACGAAAATGTCGCCAAGGCGATCATTTTTATGCCCACTGCGATTTCATTCATCGGCGCTGGCATTATCTGGCGCTTTGTATACGATGTCGAATCCGGCGGCGGCCCCCAAATTGGCCTCCTGAACGCCATTATCGTCGGGCTGGGCGGCAAGGCGGTAACATGGTTGAGCGACCCGGCCATCAATAACTTTTCCCTGATGGTGGTGGGTGTCTGGCTATGGGCAGGTTTCTGTATGACCATCCTGTCAGCCGCCATCAAAGGAGTCAACACAGAAATCCTGGAGGCGTCGCGCGTCGATGGCGCCAATGAATGGCAGGTCTTCTGGGAAATTCTTTTCCCGAGCATCCAGACGACGATTGTGGTTGTGACCACCACCATGGCTATTATCATTCTTAAGATTTTCGACGTGGTCTTCGTCATGACGGATGGCAATTTCGGCACCGAGGTGATTGCCAACCGCATGTTCACGCTGATTGTGACCAATGCAGGCCAATCCACTGCCATTGCGGTCATCCTGATCATTTTGACGATTCCAATCATGATTTTCAACATCCAACGCTTTCGTAAAGAGGAGGCAGCCCGATGAAACCACTGGCCCGTTTCAACCGCTTTTTCAGCAGGCTGCCTCTTCACATGGCAGTCATACTGATGTGCGTGCTTTGGATCATCCCGACACTGGGGTTGTTCGTGACCTCCTTCCGGTCGCGCCAGGCCGTCAGCACCACCGGCTGGTGGGAGACCTTCCTGCCCCAGCCGCAGGCGGTCGGGAAACCGGAGTACACGCAGTACTGTACTGCCTGCCATGGGGCCACCGGCAAGGCGCTCCCCGCGGCCGACCTTTCCAGCCCGGTTAAAGTGAACCAGTTCCCGAGCGCGGCCAGCCTGCTGGTGATGCTGCGCAATCCTGTCAACGGAGCACCACACTTGCTTAACACCACGCCCCTGCCTTCCGCCCCCAAGGATTCCTTGGCAAGTCTTACCCCGATTGTGACTTATCTGCAAACTCTTTCCGGCCAGGGCCAAAATACCACCCGGCTGACTCTCAGCAATTACGTGGATGCCATTGTCGGCTACAAGGGCATCCAGGATTATCTTTCAGACTGCAAGAACAATGTCGCCAGCACCAAGGCAGTCTTCAACTGCAATATCAGCGACGTAACCAATCCGGCCGGTATGGGCGATGCCCTGATTAATACCCTGATCGTTACCATACCGACCACCCTTCTGGTGATTGTCATCGCAGCCCTGGCTGCCTATGCCTTCGCCTGGTTGGACTTTAAAGGACGCCAATGGCTGTTTGCCCTGTTGATAGGGCTGCAGATCGTGCCTCTGCAGATGTCTCTTGTCCCTATCGCCCAAATGTACGTCAAGCTCCACATGCAAAGCACCTTCCTGGGGATCTGGCTCTTCCACACCGGCTTCGGCTTGCCGTACGCCATATATCTGATCCGCAACTTCATTGGTTCCCTTCCGCGCGAGATGTTCGAATCCGCCTATCTGGACGGCGCCAACCATTGGGCTGCCTTTCGCCGTCTGGCCCTGCCCCTTTCGATGCCGGCGATCGCCTCGCTGGGTATTTTCCAGTTCATTTGGGTCTGGAATGACTTCCTGGTGGCCAAGATCTTTCTCTCCAGCCACCCGGTGTTGACCGTGCAGATTACCAACTTGATTGACCCGCGCGGCCAGAACTGGCACATCCTGACCGGCGCAGCTTTCCTGTCGTTCCTCGTCCCGATGATCGTATTCTTCGCCTTCCAACGTTCCTTCGTGCACGGGCTCCTAGCTGGCTCTGTGAAAGGCTAAAATTCTTTGAGATATGCTTATGTCCGATCCGTTCTGGTACAAAAATGCCGTTTTCTATGAAGTCTATGTGCGCGCTTTTTATGACAGTAATGGCGATGGCCACGGCGATCTGAATGGCCTGACCCAGAAACTCGATTACCTGCAGTCTCTGGGAGTGGACTGCCTGTGGCTGTTGCCGATCTATCCATCGCCTTTGAAGGATGACGGCTACGATATTTCGGATTACATGGGGATACATCCGGATTATGGAACTCTGGATGATTTCAAGGCCTTGCTTGCAGCTGCCCATGCACATAATATCCGTCTCATCATGGATCTGGTGATCAACCACACCTCCGATCAACATCCTTGGTTCCAGGCAGCCCGTACCGATCACAATTCTCCTTTTCGCGGTTACTACGTTTGGAGCGATACAGACAAAAAATATAGCCAGGCGCGCATCATTTTTGTGGATACCGAAAAATCGAACTGGACCTGGGATGAAGTCGCCGGCCAATATTTCTGGCATCGCTTTTATAGCAGCCAACCAGACCTGAACTTCGATAATCCTGCCGTGCGTGCCGAGCTTATCTGCATCATTCGCTTTTGGCTCGATCTCGGCGTGGATGGCTTCCGGGTGGACGCCGCCCCATACATCTTCGAGCGCGAGGACACCAGCAGTGAGAACTTGCCTGAAACGCACACATTTCTCAAGGAAATTCGTAGCTTCGTTGATAGAAATTTTCCCGGACGGATCCTGTTATGCGAGGCCAACCAGTGGCCGCAGGAGGTTCGCGACTACTTCGGGGACGGGGATGAGTTCCACCTGGCCTTCCATTTTCCATTGATGCCTCGCATCTTCATGGCTCTGCGCAGTGGGGAGACCTCTCCGATCGAATGGGCTCTGACGCATACCCCCACCATCCCGGAAAATTGCCAATGGTGCACTTTTCTGCGCAACCACGACGAACTCACTCTTGAGATGGTGACGGAGGAGCAGCGTCAGTGGATGTGGGAGCAATACGCCCCCGACCCGCGCATGCGCCTGAACCTCGGTATCCGCCGCCGCCTGGCGCCCTTGCTCGACAACGACAAGCGCAAGATTGGTGTGGCTTTCTCCCTGCTCTTTACCCTGCCTGGATCCCCGATTATCTATTATGGAGACGAGATCGGAATGGGGGATAATATCTATCTCGCCGACCGGAACGGCGTACGTACCCCGATGCAATGGGAAGCGGGTCTCAATGCAGGTTTCACACAGGCCAGGACAATATATTCCCCTGTGAACAATACCCCCCCATATCACCCCGAAAAGGTGAATGTCATGTCAGAATGCACTGAGGCCGGGTCATTGTGGTCCCAGATCCGGGCGATGATTTCCATACGGAAAAGTCACTCAGCCCTGTGCTACGGGACCTTGACCATGGTTGATTGCGGATCGTCCGCTGTGGCTGCCTATCTGCGTGTAGAAAGCCAGGAGACCGTACTGGTCCTTCAAAATCTCAGCGCACATCCCCAGAAAATTACCAGGCCTCTGGTTCCGGATGTTCATGGAAAATTTATCGACCTGCTTACCCGCCAGTCGGAGGATAATATCCGTGGGAAGGCAAATTTGTTCCTCCAGCCCTATGAATATCGTTGGCTTTTGATCCAGTAAGAAACCAGTTTGATTAAGAATCTATCCGAAAATTATATAAGAACCATTCTTTTAGTATGTGCGGTCGCGAAGCACCGCGGAGCATCCCGTAGGGATACCCGAAGAGTGTAAAGCCGTGCATCCTAAAAATATGAACTTCTCTTAAATTTTCTGATAAATACTTAAGAAGTGTTGGGATCCAGGGGCAGATAGATGGGCCTTGGGCGGGCTTCGCCCGATTCACATGGTAAAATCAGGCCGATTCCACCTTTCAGGAGATCTATTGATGAAAATAGCCGTTGCCTGTGACCATGCCGGTTTTCCGCTTAAGCAGCGCGTTCTGGAAACAGTCCGCCGCCTCGGACACACGCCGCTCGATCTGGGCACCGATAGCACCGCCTCGGTGGACTATCCTGACTACGCTGAAAAACTTGGTCGTCTCATCCAGGCCGGGCAGGCCGAGCGCGGGATCTTACTGTGCGGTTCCGGTGTGGGAGCCAGTATCGCAGCCAATAAACTCAAGGGCATCTACGCCGGAGTTTGCCACGATACATTTTCGGGTCACCAAGGCGTCGAGCACGACAATATGAATGTGCTCTGCCTGGGGCCGCGTGTCATCGGGCCTGAATTAGCCATGGAGATCATCACGGCCTTTTTATCGGCGCGTTTCATCGGCAATGATCCCGGGCAGGAACGGCATGCCCGGCGGGTTGCCAAAATCAGGAAATTGGAAAGTTGACGGGTAGGAGCATGACAATCCAAAAACTCTATTCGCTCGGCCAATCGCTCTGGTACGATAATATCCAGAGGCGTCTGCTTGAGAATGGTGAACTGGCTGCTATGATCACGCGCGGCGATATCCGCGGTGTCACCTCCAATCCTTCCATTTTCCTTAACGCCATTACCAAAACAAACGACTATGAACCGGCCCTCATTCCACTGGCCTGGTCCGGCTGGGATGCCGAACGGATCTTCTGGCAGCTTGCCATCGAAGACATCCGGGATGCATGCGACAAGTTCTCAACCATGTACCGCGAGAGCGAAGGGGCGGATGGCTTCGTTTCGCTCGAGGTCAACCCGTTATTGGCTCACAATACCGCCGGCACGTTTGCCCAGGCCAAACAACTCTGGGAATGGGTGAATCGCCCGAACCTGATGGTCAAGATTCCCGCCACATTGGAAGGTATTCCAGCCGTGCGTCTTGCCATTGCAGCCGGGATCAATGTTAACATCACCCTGATATTCTCCCTGGAACGCTATCATGCAGTCATGGAAGCCTATCTGGGTGGGCTGGAAGATCGCCTTAATGCCGGGTTGGATGTCCGTCATATTGCCTCCGTGGCCTCCTTCTTCGTCTCCCGCATGGACACGAAAGTGGATACGCTTTTGGATGCGATCGGAACTGCCGGGGCGCAGGATTTACGCGGCAAGGCTGCCATTGCGTATACCAGGCTGGCGTATGAGGCCTTCCTCAAGGTTTTCCGCGGTGAGCGCTTTGCCAGTTTTAATGCGGCCGGGTGTGCGGTGCAGCGCCCGCTCTGGGCCTCCACCAGCACCAAGGATCCGGCCTATCCCGACACAATGTACGTGGACCAGTTGATCGGTCCAGGCACAGTCGACACCGTCCCGCCCAAGACTCTGGAAGCTTTCCGTGACCACGGCAAAGCCGTGGAAACCATCCTCGACGACCTGGACGGGGCCCGCCAAACCCTCGCCTCCCTGGAAAACCTCGGCATCTCGATGGATAAGGTGACGGCGGAACTCGAGGCGGAAGGCGTGAAATCCTTTTCGGATGCTTTTTCCGCCATGTTGCAGGCGATAGACGAGCACCGTTCCCGCGCCGTCAGTGCCCTTGGTCCCCTGGCTGAATCCGTCAACCGTCGGGTTGCCAGCCTGATTGCCGCAGCGGCTCCTGCTCGTCTGTGGTCGCACGACCCGGCCCTGTGGACGGCTGATCCGGCCGGCCAGGAGGAAGTTCGCAAGCGCATGGGCTGGTTGGACCTGCCGCGCAGTTCACGCGCAGCCGTCAAGGAGATCAACGATTTTACCCGCCGCGTGCACGCGGATGGTCTGACAAATGTGCTCCTGCTTGGCATGGGTGGTTCATCGCTCGCACCGGAAGTGCTATCCCTCATTTATTCTGCCCTCGCTCCTTCAAAAAGCCACGCCGCGCAAGCCGGCCTTACCTTCTCCATCCTCGATTCCACCGATCCTGCCCAGGTGCTGGAAACCGCCCGCCAGTTCCCGCCGAAGAAGACTCTCTACATTGTCTCCTCCAAATCCGGCGGCACGGCGGAAGTGAACGCGCTGTTCAATTTTTTTTGGGAGCAGACCGGCGGGGATGGCAGCTATTTTGTTGCCATTACCGACCCGGGCACCACGCTGGAAGCCCTGGCGAATGCGCGCGGTTTCCGTAAAACCTTCCTGGCCGACCCGACTGTTGGCGGGCGTTTCTCAGCCTTGACCCATTTTGGACTGGTCCCGGCGGCATTGATCGGCTTCAACGTGGAACACCTGCTCCAGCGCGCCCGCTGGATGATGCGCCAGAGTACTGCAGCCGTAAGCGGAGCGCGCAACCCTGGCCTGGTATTGGGCGCCGTGCTGGGTCAGGCCGCTGTGGTAGGACGGGACAAGCTTACCATCCTGGCTGATCGATCGGTTGCCTCGCTGGGCGCCTGGTTGGACCAGTTGGTGGACGAGTCGAGCGGAAAACAAGGCAAGGGCATCCTAGTCGTTGACGGCGAACCGGTCGCGCAGCCTGAACGGTACGGCGCTGACCGGATCTTCGTCTACCTGCGGCAGGATGGCAGCCTGGACTCGCAGGTGGAAAAGCTGCGCCAGGCCGGTCATCCGGCGCTGATATTCGAGATTTCTGGCATATACGACCTGGGAGCCGAGTTCTATCGCTGGGAAGTGGCAACGTCTTTCGCCTGCGCTGTGCTGGGTGTCAACGCCTTCGACCAGCCGGATGTGCAGGATAGCAAGAACCGCACCGTAAAAAAGATCGAGGCTTATAAACAATCCGGGAAACTGGAAGAGGGCCTACCCATCTGGAATAAAGCAGGGATACGTGCCTTTTCGAATATGGATCTGGTTGGCGCCGGCCTCGAACAGACTTTGCAGGCTTTCCTGGGCGTGGCGCAGGCCGGAAAGAATTATGTTGCCATAAATGCCTACATTCCACGCAATCCCGCCACGGCTGCTGCGCTGACCGAATTGCGCCTGGCCATCCGCGCAAGGACCGGTTGTGCCACCACAGTCGGGTTTGGCCCGCGTTTCCTGCATTCCACCGGTCAGATGCACAAGGGCGGGCCGGATACGGGCCTGTTCCTGCAGATTACCACCGACCCGCTCACTGACCTGGAGATTCCCACCCAAAAGATGCGTTTTGGCGTACTGGAGCGCTGCCAGGCCCTCGGCGATTACGAGGCCCTGGCGGCCCGCCAGCGGAGTATCCTGCGTCTGCATCTGAATTCACCGGAACTGCTGGCCAAACTGGTCAAAGCATTAAAATGACCTCCCATCGGAGTCCGAAGTCTGGAGACTTCGGACTCTATATATCTGCACTGATGCTCGTTTTCCTAGCGGCCTGCCAATCCCAGGCCGCTATAGCGTTAACATCAACTGCCACAACCTCCCCCAACCCAACCGCCAGCCCGACTGTCACCAGCACACCCACATTAATTCCTTCTCCCACCGCAACTCCCACTCCCGCCCCAACCCTGTTCATGTTGCCAACCCTGGACCCGCAAGCCACGCTCCAACCCTGCGATCAACGCCGTCCGGCCGACAGTGATTTGTTTTCCGAAGTGGATGCCAATTATGGCCTCGACCCAGCCTATGTGCCCGGGGACCTGGTCAGGCTGGGAAATTACCTGCCCGGCCGGGTGACCCTGCCGGATATGCTGTTGCGCCAGCCGGCCGCCCGGGCGTTGGGGAAGATGGTCAAAGACATGCTGGCTGTCGGTCTCGCCCCGACCGTGCTGTCTTCCTACCGGAGTTACTTCGACCAGGCCGTGGCCCATAATCTCTGGGTGGTTTCCGATCCAACCAACGCCAATGAGGTCAGCGCCCTGCCCGGTCACAGCGAACACCAGCTGGGCACGGCAGTGGATTTCGGCTCACCAGAGCTGCCCTCCCTGACAGGCACCACCACCGATCCATTTTCCACTCTTTTCGACCAGACCAATGAAGGTCGTTGGCTGGCCCAGCATGCTTTCGAATACGGTTTTAGCCTGAGCTCCCCGCCGGGAGCCGAAAGCGTAACCGGCCTGGCCTACGAGCCCTGGCATTACCGTTACGTGGGACTGGAAATGGCAGCCTACCTGCACGCGAGCGGATATTATTTGGACGAGTATCTGCTAAAGGTGCGCCCTGTAATGCCCTGTCAGCCCTGAAAACCATGATTGCCATGAAATTACCAATAGGAAAGCATGACACTTTGCAGTATGATTAAAGTTGCATCCTTCGGAGTGCCGCATGCGTTATAGAAACATCCTTCTGTGCCTGGTTATTCTATCGTCCTTGATCGCCTGCACGGTTGACCCCGGTACCCTGCCCTCTTTTTGGGGATTCCTGGGGCCAGACTTGCTCGTTCCAACGGATACCCCCACGGTCACCCAAACGAAGGTACCAGCGACCTTTACAGCCTCGGTCACGCTTACCCTCACCTCCACTTCTTCAACGACCTATACGCCAACCTCTACAGGGACCTCCACAGCCACATTACCCACTTCCCTGACGACAACCGCCACGCCCTCTTTCACCACCAGTCCAACCTTCACCCTTACGCAAACCCCCTCCTTGACGGCAACCGCCACGCGCACTTTCACCGCCACAGCAACATTAACGCGCACATTAACTCCATCGATTACCAAGACCCCAAGTACAACATTCACCCGCACTTCCACAGTCAGTCTGACCAGAACGCCAACCCCAACATTTACGCATACTCCCAGCCAGATTGCCTCTTTTACCTCCACAACTACAAAAACGGGCACTCCGGCCTTCAACCCCTCTGATACGGGAACGGCCACAAGCACTTCCACTGCCAGTCAGACCAGGACGTCCACACCGGCAGATACCATGACTTTTACCCCGGGACGGACCAGCTCCATCACCTCTACATCTACCCAAACCGCCTCACCAACCTACACCCAGTCAGTTTCGGCAACGGAAACGCGCACTCCCACCGCCAGCCTGACCAGAACGCCCACCTCGACGCCCACCAAAACTGTTTCCGCAACAACCACGCCAACCCGTACGAATACCCCGCCTGCTGTAGCAACGAGCACCCCCACGAAATCCGGCTGCAGCTTGATTCATAATGGCGCCTTTGAGAACCAGATGCTCAGCCTCATCAACGCCCAACGCGCCCTGGCTGGCCTGGGCGCATTGACAGATTCCTATCCGCTCGAGAACTCTTCCGGGATCCACAGCGATGACCAGGCGGCCAATGATTTCCTCTCGCACACCGGCTCGGATGGTTCTACCTATTGGCAGCGGGAGGTCGCGGCGGGCTATACCGGCAGATGGGGCGGCGAGATCATCTACGCCGGTTCGGGCGCCTATAACAACCCCCAGAGCGCCGTGACCTGGTGGATGAATGACGCACCGCATAAAGCCATCATCCTTGCCGATTACAACGACTTCGGCGCAGGTTATGCTTATTGTCCCACCGGCACCTATGGCGGCTTCTTTACTGTGGATTTTGGCCATCGATGAAAGTCAATAATAAAAAAGGATTCTTAAACACAAAGGTCACCAAGGTACACGAAGAGTTTTAAAGTTTTCCTTAGTGTCCTTGGTGGCCGCCTGTCCCGCGGAGCTTTCCCGCGGGATTGAGGTGAATCTTTTTTTGTGGTGAATCTTTTTCTTACACCGGGTTTTCTGCGAGCCTCTTTCCCAGATCCCTTTTTTCCAATGCGTTGAAAATTCTCATCAAGAAGGGCACATTCGCCAGCCCGCCGAGAACCGCGCCCATCAGATTGGTGAACGGGCCTGGCAGAGGCGGCAGGTCGATCTGCGCGCCGAAATCCACGCCGCGGCCATCCAACTCGTAGCTGTTCCGGCCCATTTTCAGGACGCCGGGGTTGCTCTCCAGGAAAAGGCGCAAGGCCGCCTGCTCGGATTCCGTCAGCCAGGCCGGCACGTCGGAGCTGGCTTTGAATTCCGCAATCTGGGCCAGGTCTTGCAGGAGCTGCTTCTGCTCTGCGGTCAGATCGTTCAGCCTGGACCGGAAATAGGTTACGTCCGGGTCGGTCTGGACCAGCGGTTTGAGCCACAGCCGCTGCAGCGTGGTCCGGATGGCATTGCGCGTGCCGGGTGTGGCGGTGTTCATTAGCAAATCTTCATCCCTGTGCGAAGCCCAAAATCCGGCTACATCCGGTCCCACCCGCAGCCCGTCGCACAGGCCCAGGGACGGCAGAACCGGCGCGCCGCAGGTCAGGAAGTAGGCTTCCCCCAGCGCCTCCCGGATGGCTTTCAGCCCTTGCCGGTAAGCCGCTTCGCGTGGCATATCCACGGACCGTTTGCCGGGCAGCGCGCCCGCATACAGGAAGTCCAATTTGGCATATTCATAGCCCCAGCCGCGCACCTTTTCCATCAGCGCCCGCAGCCAGTCCAGCACCCCCGGATGGGTGGTGTCCAGGGCATATAACTGCTCACCCCAGTTGAAGCCCGCCGAAACCGGCCTCCCATGCCCATCCCGCAGCAGCCAGTCCGGGTGCTCTTGATAGAGGCCCGAGGATGGCACAACCAGCAGCGGAGCCAGCCACAGGCCGGCTTTCCGCCCGGTTACTTTAATGCTGGCAGCCATCCCATCCATGCCGCCTGGGAATTTAGCATTTGGCTCCCAATCGCCGATAGTCATCTGCCAGCCGTCGTCCACCTGGAACACGTCGAAGGGCAGGTCGCCCAGGTCGCCTAGGATTTTTAGCAGGCGCGCTTCGGTGATCCCGCTGTACAGGCTGTACCACGAGCACCACACCCGCAGTGATTTTTGGGCCCGCCCACTTCCGAAGTTTTGCTTGAGCAACCCGGCGTACTGTTCGAAGATCACGTCTTCGTTTCCGCAGCCCACGAACCATTCCGCCTCTCCTGCTTCAACCCAGCCGGTCAATATCTGGCCCTGCAGCATAACGTGGCTTTCCAGCCCCAGCCCGCCCAGCAGCAGCACCTGCCCGTCCGGCATTTCCACCGCCCCATACCATGACCCATGCGGGCGGGTCTCGCCTGCGTAGGCCGGGTCGGTCTGCATGGCGGGCAGGCTGGAGGGCCGCATCGGCCCAAGCGGCCGGCCCATTTCCACCCAGGCCGTCAGCGACCAGGACTGCCAGCCGGAGTACAGGTAGCGAATGGGTGCAATTGGCAGCTCCACGCTGACATGCGCGCCGGACAGCAACCGGCCTTCGCTTGCCTCCTGGATGGAATCGGCCGTAATCTTGAGTTGATCGAGGAAGGTTTCAGCCATGCTGGGTTCCTTTTAGAGAGCTGGATTGTGTGCTTTCGAGTATACCAAATTGAGCAAAGAATAGTACATTCATTGGCGGAAAATCCATTCCTCTTGGGCGCGTGCGACCAATCTTCAATCCTCAATCGGCCTTCCGCACTTGTCCGCCCACTGTTTCTGTGGCATAATTTGGCGAATTAAAAGGATTTCTCCATAAAGGTTTTTCTTTGTGTCCTTTGTGACCTTTGTGGTGAAAAATCCTTTCGAATAATTAGCAATTAAAGGCGATGATGGGAACGAGTACACCCCGTACTGCTGCCAGCGAACCCGGAAATAGTGCAAGCCGGGTTAGCGGGAAGGGCCGAAAATCCTCCCGGAGCCGTGCTCTGAAATTAGTCCAATAGTCACGAGTCTGATAGTCTCATGGTTGGGCTGAGAGTAGGAAAACCGGAGTTGTCCTCCGTTAGAAGGACAGGAGTATATCCCTTCGGGGCGTACTCCACTGAGAGCCTGCCTTTTGGCAGGAAGCAGAGTGGTAGCGCGTGAGTCATCCGGCTCTCGTCTCTGGGTTGAGGCGAGAGTTTTTGATTTTATAAAAAGATTTTTAACACAAAGGACACCAAGGAGCACAAAGAAACACTAAGGAAAGAAATGCTTTTTTATAAACCTTTTTCTTCGTGATCTTTTTCCTTGGTGATACCTAGTGTCCTTTGTGTTGAATTCTTTTCTTTTTGGAGGTAAGCATGTTCAAACCGGTCAGCCCCAAGCTGGATGTCACTGCCCTGGAAGAGGGAGTTTTACAATTCTGGAAAGACCGCAAGATCTTCGAAAAGACCGGCACCCAGCGCAAGGGCGCGCCGGAATACGTCTTTTACGAAGGGCCACCCACTGCCAACGGCAAACCCGGCGTCCACCACGTGGAAGCGCGTGCCTTCAAGGACATGTTCCCGCGTTACAAGATCATGAAAGGCTTCCATGTCTCGCGCCGGGGCGGTTGGGATACCCAAGGCCTGCCGGTGGAGATTGAAATCGAAAAGAAACTCGGATTCAATAATAAACAACAGATCGAGGAGTACGGCATCGAGAAATTCAACGAACTGTGCCGTAAATCCGTTTTCGAATATATCCAGGACTGGGAGAAGCTGACCGACCGGATCGCTTTCTGGGTCGACCTGCGCGAGGCCTACGTCACCTATACCAACGATTACATCGAATCGGTCTGGTGGATCCTGAAAACCTTCTGGGAACGCGACCTGCTTTTCAAGGGATATAAGATCGTGCCGTACTGCCCGCGCTGCGGCACGCCGCTCTCGGACCATGAAGTGGCCATGGGCTACGCGGATGCCACCGACCCGTCCGTCTTCGTGCGCATGCCGCTGGTCGATAAGCCCGGCACCTCCCTGCTGGTCTGGACCACCACCCCCTGGACGCTGCCTGCCAACGTGGCGGTGGCAGTCGGCCCGGAGGTCGATTACGTCACGGTCGAGCACACCCTCCCGGAGTCCGAGCCCGGAGTCAAAGCGGGAACGGAACGGCTCATCCTGGCCAAAGCCCTGCTGGAGAAAGTCTTCCGCGACGAAGAGGTCAAGGTGGTGGAACATTTCAAAGGCAAGAAGCTCAAAGGCAGCAAGTATCGCCCGCTCTTTACCTTCATGCCGTTGGATAAACCAGCCCATTATGTGATCCTGGGCGATTTCGTCACCACCGGGGATGGCACCGGCCTGGTGCATATCGCCCCAGCCTTCGGCGCGGACGATATGGAAGTAGCCAAGAAATATGACCTGCCCGTTCTTATGACGGTCGGCCCGGATGGCGCTATCCTGCCGCAGATCAAGCCCTGGCGGGGTGTCTTCGTCAAGGATGCCGATCCGTCGATCATCCTGGACTTGCAGGCGCGCGGGTTGATGTTCCGCTCCGAAAAGTATACCCATACCTACCCCTTCTGCTGGCGCTGCGGCACGCCCCTGTTATATTACGCCCGCGATTCCTGGTACATCCGCACCAGCCAGTTCAAGGACCGCCTGGTGGAGCTCAACAACAAGATCAACTGGGTGCCCGAACACATTCGCGAAGGCCGCTTCGGCAACTGGCTCTCCAACAATATCGACTGGTCGCTGTCGCGCGAACGCTACTGGGGTACGCCACTGCCGGTCTGGGAATGCCCGGACTGCAAGAACCGTGAATGTGTCGGTTCGGTCAAGGAACTTTCCGAAAAAGCCGGGCGTGACCTGAAAGACCTGGACCTGCACCGCCCGCACGTGGATGCCATCACCTGGAAATGCAGCAAGTGCAGCGGCAAGATGAGCCGCGTCCTCGACGTGATCGATTGCTGGTTCGACGCCGGCTCCATGCCGGTGGCCCAATGGCATTACCCCTTCGAAAACCAGGCTTTGTTCAAACAGCAGTTCCCGGCTGATTACATCTGTGAAGCCGTTGACCAGACGCGCGGCTGGTTCTATACCCTGCATGCCATCAGCACTTTGCTCTTCGACCAGGAATGTTTCAAGAACGTCATCAGCCTGGGCCATGTTGTCGATGCGGAAGGAAGAAAGATGTCCAAGCACCTAGGCAATGTGGTTGACCCGTGGACGGTGCTGGACGAATCCGGGGCGGATGCCTTCCGCTGGTATTTCTACACCTGCTCGTTGCCTGGAGCCGAGAAGCGCTTTGCTCCCAGCATGGTCACGGATGTGGTCAAAAATTTCACCTTGACGCTCTGGAACATCTACTCATTCTTCGTGACCTACGCAAACCTGGACCAACCGGCCCTTACCCCCGCCCCCGAGCGGAGAACGGCACCAGAGGGCAAAGGCAACGACCTCGACCGCTGGCTGCTTTCCTCCCTGAATACGCTTGTACGGGATGTTAGCAAGGCCTACGAGACCTATGATGTTCCGGGCGCCACCCGCCCGATCGAAGTCTTCGTTGAAAGCCTCTCCACCTGGTACCTGCGCCGCTCGCGCCGGCGTTTCTGGAAGTCTGAATCCGATACCGATAAACAGTCCGCCTACGCAACCCTGTATACCGCCCTGGTGACCCTGTCCAAATTGTTGGCGCCGGCCATGCCCTTCCTGGCCGAAGAAATGTATCGCAACCTGGTCTGCTCGCTGGATCCCAAGGCACCCGAGTCGGTGCACCTGGCAGCCTGGCCTAAAGCGGACGAAGGCCACATCGATGAAACGCTCAACCGTGAAATGGACCTGGTCATGAAAATGGTTTCGCTGGGGCATAACGCCCGCCAGAAAGCCAACCGGAAAGTCCGCCAACCTCTGTCAGAAGTGGCCTTTGCGCTCAGCCGCCTGGATGAATATCACGCCGTTGAAACCTACGCCGACCTCATCACCGATGAACTGAACGTTAAGAAAGTGCGCCTGCTGGATACAACATTGGAAGCGGTCTCCTTCACGGTCAAGCCGCTGCCCAAACAGTTGGGCCAAAAATATGGCAACAAATTCCCCGAGTTGGCCAAGGCCATCCGCCTGCTCGATCCCAATCAGGTTGCCCCGGTCTTTCTCTCCGGGCAATCCGAAAAGATCATGCTGGCAGATCAGGAATACACCATTTTGCCCGAGGATGTGGAGGTGCGCGCGGATGCGAAAACCGGTTTCGCAGTGGCCGCGGATGGCGCCTATCTGGCCGCCCTGGTCACCGACCTGACCCCCGACCTGGTGCGCGAAGGCCTGGCGCGTGAGTTCGTCCGGCGCGTGCAGGACCTGCGCAAAACCGCCGATCTGGACGTGGCCGACCGGATCAAGGTGAATGTGGTGGCGACTCCCGGGCTGAAGGAAGCCATCGAAGCCAACCGGGATTACATCACCGCCGAAACGCTGACAGTGGAATTGCGCTACGCCGAGCCCGCCCCCGAATCCACGACCTCTTCGGACGAGTTCGATGGCGAGAAGGTAACGGTTGGGCTGGTGAAAGCCTGATGTAGGCCGCCTTGTATTCGTCAACCTTTCATCCGCTAATTGAAGCGAATTTGCGCCTATCATTTAAAAAACAGCTATCCGACGCGCTGGTTAGCGCGTCGCATTTTTATTCCTTAACAAAACGGAAATGACCCCCTTTGGACGATATCGAATATAATTTTATCCATCGAGGTGGACCGTTGGCCTATACCGATTCGATCATTGACAACTTCATGGGCAGGGAGCAGGTTGGCTAATGCAGAAAATAATACGCTGTAAGGTGACGGAGATCCAGGATCATGGCGAGCAACTCTACAGTATTTTCCTGAAGCCGGAATCGCCCGCCCCGCCCTTCCTGCCAGGCCAGTATCTGTCGCTGGCCCTGGACGAGTACAGCCCCGGCGGCGCCTGGCCGGAGAGCCGCGCATTTTCCATTGCCAGCGCCACGGCGGAGCGACGACTTCTGCGCATCACCTATGCTGTCAAAGGCCGGTTTTCCGCCCGGATGGAAGCCGGGTTGCGACTGGGGTCTCCGGTTTGGGTCAAAATGCCCTTTGGCGAATTCACGATCAACCCCAACCGGGATGCCTGTATGCTGGCGGGTGGTACCGGCGTGACGGCGTTCACCGCTTTTCTGGCCGGGCTTTCGGCCACTTACCCACACCATATCCACCTTTTCTATGGGGCCAGGCGGCCTGGCCAACTGATCTACCGTCCGCTGGTGGAGGTTGCCGCGCAACGCTGCCCGGGCTTGCAGGTGCGTTATTATGCCGAACAGGATTTTGAGGGCACTGATTGCCAGCCGGGGCGGATCGAGGTGGAGACCGTTTTCCGGTCCATTCCCGAACCGCTCTCCTTGGCCTACTATCTGGCCGGTCCCCCCGAGATGATTCAGACCCTTACGGTTGCCTTGACCCGGCGCGGCCTGCCAACCGGTCAGGTCATTGCGGAGGCGTGGGAGTAGGGCTGCTTGAGCCCTCTTAACCGACGACCTGGACATAGCCAATCCAACCCATATGCAGCACTGGCTCTGGATGTCATTGGGGTTAACCCGTTTCAGATACCCCCCTGCAGACAATTAGCTATTTATTCAATCCATTTTCACTTTGAGTTGGACTTATCCCCGCAATTACTAACTTTGAAACCCAGAAGGTCATTAGCGGCCGTTATCCAAAGGTCATTTATAATTGTATTATGGCTTTTTCATCTTTATTTTCTCGCTATCGTTCCTGGGCATTCAAGGGTGGGTTCAGCATTCTTGATCAGGGATTTTTTTCCGGTTCGAATTTTATAATAAGTATACTTCTTGCTCGTTGGCTAACCCTGAATGATTATGGCGCTTTTGTGATTGCATTTACTTTTTACTTATTGTTGACCGGTTTTTACAATGCTTTCATCCTCGAACCGATGAGTGTGCTTGGCCCGGCCAAATATTCGGATCGATTGCCAGACTACTTATTTATCCAATTCAAGTTACACGGAATAATAACTTTTATCCTTGCGCTTGTTATAATAGCAGCGGGGTGGTCAATGGCACATTGGATAAACAGTTCTTTAGGAAATGCTTTGATGGGAATGGGGGTTGCAATACCATTTATATTGTTGTTGTGGCTTGCACGGAGGATATTTTATATATTAATGAAGCCTGGCAATGCATTCTTGATCAGTCTCTCTTTCTTTATTCTTTCTATTATCGGGATAATAATTTTGCATTCGACAAAATTGCTAAATACATTTACGTGTTTTATCGTAATAGGCATTGCAAGCATAATAGCTTCAATTTTTCTTTTTAGGAAATATACAAACCTGCCAAAAACCAGGAATCTTTCGGATCTGGCATGGCGAAGTCTCGTAAAGGAACAATGGCTATATGGCCGGTGGATAGCCGCTGCCACAGTTCTGACTTTCCTGGGAAATCAAATCCAGGTTTTTCTTCTGGCTGGATTAATCAGCTTGCAATCCGCCGGAGTCCTGGATGCATTACAAAACTTCATTGGGCCAATTTCTCAGGGAATCACTGCAATCACCACATTGGCTATACCAATCCTTTCTTATGATTTTGGACGATCGAACTACCAAGATATCCGCCAGAAAACCCTTTTTGTGGCGATCCTGCTAACAATTATCGCTGGCGTTTATGAAATATTATTGTGGGGATTCTCGTCTCAATTGGAAACACTGATCTATAATGGAAAATATTCAAATTTTATTCACTTTATACCAATATTAGGAATAATTCCTATATTTACGGCAATAACTACGGGATACTCTCTTGCCCTGAGGGCGATTCAAAGGCCGCAGTTCTTTCTAATTTACGGAATGGTTGTAGCACCGGTAGGATTGCTTACAGGGGTAATATTCACACATATTTGGGGATTGGAAGGAGCTGTATGGAGCTTGGTAATAATTTCGGTTATAACACTCGTTGTTCACATGATACTGTATAGAAATTGGTTTATAAATTCAATCATAAGAAAACAGGTCACCAATGAGTCAAATTAAGTCAAACCACTCTTTATTATCTTTTAGCCAACAACGTATTATTGTCCGTTAGAAGCTTGTAAGCTCATCAAACCGTCTAAGATGGTAACGAATGAAATTCATTAATTTGATTACCAGCCCCAATAGATTAGAAAGAATACTCTCCTTAATAGAGATAAGATTCAATCTCCTTTTTTTTGACGCAAGGCCGAATGAAGCTGTTTATATAAATGATTTATTTTCGATTTTGAATAATCGTCAGGATTTAAAGAAGCTCTTACAGGATGATGAGGTGGAAAAAACCGTAGAATCTATTCGTCACGAATTTGATAGACAATTAACCAATTATGGAACCGATCTACCCTTTCCTGTAAAGTTTAATGCGGATAAGTCGTTTGCATTGTTAGTTTATGCGATTGCCCGATTTTTACACCCCGAAAAGGTCGTAGAGACAGGCATCGGTTATGGGATGACTTCAGCTCTAATTCTCCTAGCGTTGAAAAACAATGGAAAAGGGAACTTAATGAGTATGGATTTACATCCATTATCAGACCCTGAAGGCGCTTTTATAGGGATTGGGGTTCCGCAGGACTTAAGGAAAAGCTGGAAGCTGCATTCTGGGAGCAGCCGTCGTTTGCTGCCAAAGATAATAACCGAATTCGGGACAGTCAGTTTGTTTGTTTCCGACAGTGCTAATGTTTTTACTTTGCAGCGATATGAATTCAATGCGGTATTCCCCAAACTGATTCCAAATGGTGCTATGATATTCAATAATGTTTCATTAAAGTTTCAGGAATACCTCAATTCTGTCAAAGGTATTGAATTTTACTCTATTTGGCAGTCGGAGAAGATTTCATGTGTGACGATAGTGGTATTCAAAAACCCACTCGAATAATTACAACAAGTTGGGATGATGGACATCCGCTCGACATTCGCTTGGCAGAGTTATTGGCTACCTTTGGACTTAAAGGTACATTTTATGTGCCTATAAGTTACGATGCGAAAAAGATATTGGACTATGGGCAACTCAGATACCTTATGCAAATGGGTATGGAAATTGGCTCGCATACATTAACTCATCCAATTCTTACGAAATTGGATAAAGAGACAGTATCTGGTGAGCTGGTAGAAAGTAAAAAAAAGCTCGAAGATATATTAGGAGATAATGTACAAGCTTTCTGTTATCCGGGCGGAAAATTTAATAAAAGGACCCGGGATATGGTTATCTCAGCTGGATATGTTTTGGGCAGAACTACGCTCGGGTTCAGAATTGACACGGATTTTGATCCTTTTCTAATGCCAGTCTCTCTTCAATTCTACCCTCATCAACGTCAGGTTCTTTTTACTCATTTGCTCAAAGAAGTTAATTTGAGAGGGTTACGCAATTGGATAGGTTACCGCCACTTTAATACAGATATTATCTTATTGACAAAATGCCTGCTTGATTCGGTTACTAAGAAACAAGGAGTTCTTCATATTTGGGGCCATTCTTGGGAAATAGAAAAGTATGGATTATGGGATTTGTTGAAGGAAACATTGAGTTGTGTCTCAAATCAGAAAAATGTCATGTATTGTACTAATACGGAAGTAATTAAAACTATCAACAAAACGAAAATTGCTATTTAGAGTTTTTTAAATCTCTTCATGATAAACTAGCAAAGGTAATTGAATTGCCAAATCCCCAGAATTTTCATAGAAATCTTTGGAAAGGTAAGATTAGTGGCCAAATAAATCCTCTCCAAAATCGCGATTGGTTCCACCGGTATTTTTTGGATTTAATATTCAATCCGATGGAAAACCCGCGTCAAGAAATAGCTGTACGTTTATTAAGATCCGGGAAGAAATTACTCGATATTGGATGTTGGGAAGGACGTTTATTATCTGAAATTGATCAAGCAGGTTTATTTCAAGAACTTTATGGAATTGATATTTCCTCTGAAGCTGTAGAGAAAGTTATATCCAAAGGATTTACTGATGAAGTAGTCGACTTGAATAACGAGACTTTACCCTTTCCAGATGAATTCTTTGATGCCGTAACCATACTGGCTGTTTTGGAACATGTTTTTGATCCGTACATGGTTATTCAGGAAATTTATCGTTTTTTACGTTCGAATGGTATTTTAATTATTGATGTCCCCAATGTAGCATCGTTTTCGAATTGTGTTCGTATCTTGATTGGCCACTTGCCTGTGACATCGAGAGATCCAGGTTGGGATGGTGGATATCTTCACTATTATACAAAGCGATCTCTTGATCAATTCCTTTCGAGTCAAGGTTTCACTATAACAGCTAGAAGAACAGGCGGCCACCCTGCAGTAAGAAATTGGTGGATTTCTTTGCTGGCTAGGGAATTGATTTATTCTTGCAATAAAAAATGAATTGGAAGAGGACTAAGTTGAATATTGCATTTGTCACAAATTTCTGTCCATATTATCGAGTCAGAACTTTCGAAACATTAGCAAAATACCATAATGTGGATTACTTTTTCTATTCTGCGGGGAACGAATGGTACTGGCAGCAGCAGCACGGCATTCGATCTGGAAATTTTCATTATGAGTATTTACGAGGGTTATCAGTTGGTAGGACGCGGATTACACCCGATCTCCCAGGAAAATTATTACGAGGCGGATATGATGTATATATCAAGTGTATCAATGGGCGGTTTGCATTACCCATCACATATTTGATCGCGAGGATAAGAAATAAACCGTTTATCCTCTGGACAGGAATCTGGATGCGCTTAATGACGCCGAGCCACAGGTTGATATTTCCGGCAACTCGCTTTATTTATCGGAATGCAGATGCTGTGGTTGTATATGGTGAGCATGTTAAGCGCTATCTTATCAGTGAGGGAGTTAGCGAAGAGCGCATTTTTGTAGCCTCGCATTCTGTGGATAACAATGTCTACAATCGTGCGGTAACCGAGGAAGAACGAGCTGCCTTAAAGCAAAAATTGAATATTCCGGAAGAAAAGAAAATCATTCTTTATTTGGGACGCTTGGAAGAGGCCAAGGGCCTTTCTTACTTGCTGGATGCTTTCGCGTCATTAAAAAGGGAAGATTGCATTCTGGTGTTTGCAGGCAACGGTAAATACCGCCACCAATTGGAAGAGCGGGCTGTTGAAAAAGATATTATTGCCCAAATTCGTTTTGCAGGATATGTCCAACCAGAACAAGCTACAGTGTATTATGCTGATGCAAATGTCTTTGTTTTACCATCTATCACTACAAAGACAACGAAAGAGACGTGGGGATTGGTTGTAAATGAGGCGTTTAATCAGGGTTTGCCAGTAATTGCTACAGATGCCGTCGGGGCAGCAGCTGGAGGGTTTATAAAAGATGGTATTAACGGCTATATTGTGAAAGAACGTGATACAAATGAACTGGCCAAAGCAATGCAAAAGATTTTGGATGATCCTCAAAAGCGAGAAGATTTTGGGAAAAATGCACGAAGTACCGTTGCTTTATGGGATAATGAAAATATGGTTTTGGGCTTCAGGCAGGCCATTGATTATGTGACAACCAAACGAAAATGAAATTGTTCCGTGTTTTGATGGTTCATAATTATTATCAACATCCTGGCGGCGAAGATACGGTTTTTTCTGCTGAAAAGGAATTATTGTCGGGCCGAGGCCACGAAGTTATGGTACTTTCTGATACCAACCTCCGCCTCAATCAAATAAGTAATTTCAGAGTAGCAAAGAATGCAGTTTGGTCAAATGAAACAATAAACAAAATCGAGCGACTAATAGATAATAATCATCCTGACATTGCCCATGTACATAATACTTGGATGATGTTATCTCCGTCCATTTATTATGCCTTTCAGAAGGCAAATATTCCGGTTGTTCAGACCCTCCATAATTATCGCTTGTTATGCCCCAACGCTCTTCTTTTTCGAAAAAACAAGGTATGTGAAGATTGCATGAGATTCCCAATACCGATTCCGGGGATTCTCCACAAATGTTATCGAGGTTCAATAGCTCAATCCGCCCTTATGACTGCCATGCTCACCTATCACCGCGTTATCCATACTTGGAGAAATCAAATAAATTGTTACATCGCTTTGAGTGATTTCTCCCGAAATAAATTCATTCAAGGTGGGCTGCAATCTGACAAGCTGTTTGTTAAGCCGAACTTTATTGAGTACTCGACTCAGAATCATGATCTTGATCGAAAATATGCTTTTTTTTCAGGGAGGCTGTCAATAGAAAAAGGGGTTCGAATATTTGCAGATGCCTGGAGATCGCATGTGCCCTCCAATATTCAGCTTCGGATCGCCGGGGAAGGTCCTGAACATGGATTGGTCAATCAATTGGTTTCACAAAAAGATAATGTGAGATATCTTGGGTTCTTAAACAAAGAATCATTAACGGAAACTTTTTGGCATTCGAAATTTGTTATTATCCCGTCCGTTTGTTATGAAAGTTTTCCGATAACCATCTTGGAAGCATTTGTTACATGTACACCAGTGATTGCATCTCGAATTGGTGCGTTGGCTGAACTCATTAGGGATGGCGAAACCGGACTGCTGTTCAACCCGGGTGATCCCGTTGATTTGGCTGAAAAAGTGGATTGGCTCTGGAACCATCCCGAAGAGTCTGCGCGCATGGGGCGCAATGCCCGTAAGGAATATGAAGCCAAATACACACCCGAACGCAATTACCAGATGCTTATGGAAATTTATGAAATGGCCATGACGGGGCGAAAATGAAATCGCTTGTGCTCGAAACAAGGGTTAATACTACCAGTTATACAGACGCAACCCGCCAGGTAGAAGACTGGGCCTTCGCAGGACAAAGTCAGTATGTATGCATTGCCAATGTCCATGTAATTATGGAAGCACACGATTCCATTGATTTCAGAAATGCAATCAATTCGTCCGATCTGGTTACCCCGGATGGCATGCCATTGGTTTGGATGTTGCGCCTGAAAGGAGTAAAAGGTCAAACCCGTGTTTATGGCCCGATCCTCATGCTGCATGTTCTGGAGATGGCTGCCAGGGAGAAAATCCCGGTGGGTTTTTATGGTGCGAAGGATCAAACATTGGAGAAACTCATTGCTCATCTGGGTGGGCTTTACCCTAGTCTGAAGGTAACTTATGCGTTCAGCCCGCCCTTCCGACCTTTGGAAAAACAAGAATCTGCCCAAATTATTAAGGATATTACTGCCTCCGGCGCTCGTATCCTTTTTGTAGGATTGGGCTGCCCGAAGCAGGAAATCTGGATGGCTGAACATAAAGGGAAGATCCCGGCAGTCATGCTGGGCGTGGGGGCTGCCTTTGATTTTCTGGCTGGAACCAAGCCCCAAGCTCCCAGCTGGATGCAAGCAGTTGGGTTGGAGTGGTTTTTCCGCTTTATTCATGAACCTCGTCGCCTGGCGAGGCGGTATCTGTATAATAATCCGCGCTTTCTCTTTTTAGCTCTGGCAGATTTATTGGGTATACTTGGGAAAGGAAATAAAGAGGCCTAGGGATGCTGCGGCGATTTTCGATTAATTATGCCATTTTCTCCATGATCATGGATGCCATCTGGGTGGCAATTGGCCTGAAGACGGCAGTCCTGGTGCGGCCGTTTTTGGATGGTATCCCTGTTATCAAGACCATCCCTGAACCGGTCAACCTCCCGGCCGGCCTATACATTATTTTTCCGCTGATCTGGGTGGCCATTCTTTCGGCTTTCGCCATTTATGACGGCCGAAAATATCTGCGCGCTGTGGATGAATATGCCATGCTGACATTGGGCAGCCTGATCGCAATAGGAGCGATGGCAGGCATTCTCTATCTATCCTACCGTCTGATATCCCGGGCATTATTTTTCATGTTCGTACTGATCGTGTATGCCCTGTTACTGGGCTGGCGTGGGATTGCCAGGCTGGGTTTCCACATGCGCAGGGAATGGCCGGATGTCGCCCGGCGCGTGCTGATCGTGGGAGCCGGCCCCCTGGGAATCCGCATCGGGGAACAAATCCAGAAGGCGCGTATAGAAAATATGCTATGTGTGGGCTATGTCGACGATGAAAAATTGGATAAAGCCTCACCGGACCTTTTGGGGAAATTCAAGGATACACGCAAGATAATTCAAGAAAGCGGCATCACGGATGTAGTCATAGCTTTGCCTTATTCTATCTATCGAAGGATGAACGAAGTAGTAACCCTCACGTCCGACCTGCCGGTGAAAGTGTGGGTGGCCCTGGGCTTTTTTGACCTGGCCTTATATAAAACGGATATTGAGAATTTTGCCGGCGTCCCGATGCTTGATCTGCGGGCACCGGCTTTGAGTGAGTACCAGCGCCTCGTTAAACGCGCTTTCGATCTGTTCTTCGGGAGCCTGGCCTTGTTGCCGGCATTACCTATCATGGCCCTGATTTACCTGGTAATCTGGATATTTGAGGGAAGGCCGGTCTTCTTCGTGCAAAAACGTGTCGGGGAAAATGCGCGGATCTTTGAAATATACAAATTCAGGACAATGGTAAAGAATGCTGATCAAATAAAGGGTGCGGTGGAACGGACTGATGCTGAAGGCAATTTAATTCATAAAAGCGAAGATGACCCGCGCATTACTGGGTTGGGTCGTTTTCTGCGAAGATTCAGCCTGGATGAATTGCCCCAATTAATCAATGTGGTCAGGGGCACGATGAGCCTGGTCGGTCCCCGGCCGGAATTACCTTACCTGGTTGAGAAATATCAGGCCTGGCAGCGCAAGCGTTTTGCTGTCCAGCCGGGCCTCACCGGGTGGTGGCAGATCAACGGGAGAAGTGAACGGTTGATGCATTTGCACACCGAGGATGATTTGTATTATATAAATAATTATACGCTCTGGCTGGATATACTCATCCTTGTCCGTACTATCTGGGTGGTACTTCTTGGGAAGGGCTCTTATTAAATTAAATTAGATTAAGGATACACCGATGCGAATGAAATTTCTGGACCAGTTCATGGATGTGCTTGCAGTCAGCTTGATCCTTTTCCTGGCAAACTCGCGCGCCCTGAGGATTTATTCCCTTTTTCCAGCAACAGATAGCATTGTTGCACCGGCCTGGCGCGAGATCGCGTTGTGGATCCTGGCAGCCGGTCTGGTTGTATTTCTATTAAAGCGGCATTCATTATATAAAGCCTACCTGAATGCCTGGAAAAAAAATGGGCTGATCTTCCTGTTTATTGGTCTGGCTTTTATCTCCCTGGTCTGGTCCGTATCACCGGTAGCATCGTTATTCCGGGCGCTGGAGTTGCTTTTTACCACATTACTGGGAGCCTACATTGGTCTTCGTTATAACCTGCGCGGCCTGCTGAATATCCTCTTCTGGTTTGGGACAATTGTAGTTCTATTTTGTTATACTTTAGCCCTGCTCTATCCGGGAATCGGAACAATGGTGAATAGCCCGTATTATGGCGCCTGGAATGGAATATTCTGGCACCGAAACCATATGGGAAGTATCGTGGCACTGTTGAATAGCATCTTTCTAATTCGCATGATCCTGGAGATCCGGGATCATAAGAATATTGCCCTTCTGGATGGTATCTTCTATCTTCTTTCTTTGGTTCTTATTGCCCTCAGTCGTTCAGCCACAGCATTAATTCTTCTCCTGGGGTTGAATTTCTTAATCGCCCTGATAACCGTTTGGTTAGCATTCAAGGCTCGCCTTCGCCCCTTGCATTATTACCTCGGCGCCGGCGTGCTGGTACTCTGCTCTATCCTGGCCTTTGCGAATATCAATTTTATCTTGGGTTTATTTAACCGCGATACTTCATTGACCGGCCGTGTGCCGATGTGGATGTATTTGATTCAGAATTTCATCAGCCAGCGTCCATGGCTGGGGTATGGTTATGGTGCCATGTGGACAATCGAATCTTTCCGAGTCCAGGTGCAGCACGCAGTGGGCTGGCCGTATCCTGTTTTGATCGGCGACAACGGCTTCCTGGATATTCTGCTTCACTTGGGCATGGTAGGTTTGATAGTTTTCATTCTGATCTTGGCTAGTATGTGCTTTCGGACCGGAAAATCCGCCTTTCACCACCTGACAATTGAAGGTTTTTTTCCTTTTATTGTCATCATTTACGCACTGGCGGCAAATATCAGTTTCAGCCTTTTTCTGGAGACCGAGTCTTTTGTCTGGTTATTGATGATTGTTAGCATATTTTTGACGACCGGCAGGAATGACTATTGATCATGCTGGATATATAAAACCAGGGCACGGAAACTTGTTCCGGGATTTTCGAATGTTATCTTGCGACTATTCCTGTTGGGCGACGCGCTGATTGCACTGGTGGTGAGTGTATTGGCTTCGAAATTAGCAACTGGCCCGGGCTTTACGCCCGGGCCTACTTTTGCTTATTCCAGATCTTCGACCAGTTCCATCGGCATCACGGCTACGCCCACAACGCCTGGGCCGGTATGTACACCCAGCACGGGGGAGATGCGCAGGATCTCCAGCTTCTTGATGTTCAGCCGCTGGTTCATGGATTTGGCCAGCGCGTCCGCGCTTTCGGCAAAGCGTCCGTGCAGGACGGTGGCCCATAGTGGGATGGATCCGTACATAACGGCAATATGGTCAACGATGGTGCCCAGATTCTGGGTGATGGTACGGCCTTTGCCAAAGGTGGTGTATTTACCATCCTTGTGGTCCACCCGGATGATGGGTTTGACCTTCAACACGGACCCCATCATCGCCTGGACGCGTCCGATGCGACCACCGCGCGCCAGATATTCCAGCGTTTCAAGGGTATAGATCACTTCGGTATCTGCCCGGATCTTTTCCAGCCGCTCCAGAATGGCTTTCAGATTCCAACCGGCTTTGGCAGCTTTAGCTGCCGCCAGCACCTGGAAACGTTCGCCACCGGAAAGGGTCATCGTGTCAACTATAATGACAACGTTTTCCTTGATGTGTTCCGCGCCCACGCGGGCGGAGTTAATCGTACCGCTTAACCCGGATGAAATATGGATGGAGAGGATATTCTTGCCGGCATCGGTTACCTTGCGGTAAATCTCGCTGAATACACCGCTGGAAGGCTGGGCGGTGGATGGTATGGCGGGACGCATGGCTTCCAGGCGGTTGTAGAACTCATCGGCGGAGATGTCGGTAGCGTTGACCTCGCCTTCTGGAAATTGGATGAATAAAGGTGCCTGGATGATGTCCAGCGATTCCAGTTCCTCGATGGGCATGTCAGCCGCGCAATCAGTAACTATTTTCATTACTGTCTCACTTTCAATGATTTTCTTATTTTCTCAAAAATGCAGAGGAGAGGGGCATGAGAATAGTGAAGCTTTCCGTGACACCTCCCCACCTCCAAGCTATTGGGATATTCCCAGATATTAATATATTTGGGTAATTATATTCGTTATTGGCAGCTTTGACATACTTGCTCGGTCGATTGTTGGGGAATTGTAGTGGAATGAGGTGAATTGTGGCGCATTTCTGCTGTTTTTGCAGGGAAACCTTTATCGCTTACCATGCAAGGCCTGTAATATCTGCACGCCAAAGGCTTTCAGCCTCCAGGGAGATTGCGGCATGAGTGAGGAGAGCTCTTTGAGGTTCTGGGGGTTTTGCTCGGCAATGGCATGCATCCAGGGTTTGGGCAGAACCACATCTGATTCGACTTCCATTTTCTGGGCAGCGACTTTACGCCAACCCGAAAGGCCATTCAGCCGGTTAAGGATTTGCGGGTCGGGGCGCCCTGAAATTGGGCGATGAACCGGAGTGGCTTTCCTGCCGCGCCCAACAGCTTTGAGAATGTCGCTGCCAAAAACGTAGATCTGTCTGGCCGTCAGGTTGAGTGCTTCCAGTTCGGTCTCACTCTTCGGGGCAGCCAATGCAATCGAGACCAGACGTTTATCGTCCATCACTTTAAAGACAGGTCGGCCTAAGTGCTCAGCCTCAGCACAACGCCAGTCGCACAGCTCCTGCAAAATGGCCAACTGCTTTCTGCTAAGATTGCTGGTGCCCTTGACACGTTGCCATGCCGGGAGGTCGGCCTTGGTGGTACCGTTCCCGGCGGCCAGGCGGATGAATTCCTCGCAAGCCAGCTCCCAACGGCCGCGTTCCTGCAATTCTGCTTGCAGGCAGTCGCGCAGATCCAGCAAGTGGTGCGTATCCAGGCGCGCATAATTGAGCATTTCCGGCGAAAGCGGTCGCCTTCCCCAATCTGCCTTCTGGTAGCGTTTATCCAGGCTTATGTCAAGTTTCTCGGCCAGCATGGCATCCAATCCAACTTGTTTGTAGCCAAGGATCCGAGCCGCCTGCATGGTATCAAAGATATGGGCGAAGGTGATATCGAAATCGCGCTTCAAACAGATCTGGTCGTATTCGACGGCATGGAAAACCTTTTCGATGCCCGGGTTGCTGAAAAGAGGCGCAATGGCAGAGAGATCGTGCAGAGCCAGCGGATCAACCAGGTAGTCTGTTTGCGGTGTGGAGAATTGGATCAGGCAGACTTGCTCGCGGAAAGCGTGCAGCGAATTGGATTCGGTATCCACTGCCAGCCGTGGCTGGGACGCCAGGCTGCGGACAAGCTTCGCGAGGCTGCCGGTATCAGCCACCCAGACAGGTGGAGGAAGTGACACGGTCATGGCTTGATTATAGTTTATTTAGAGCAGTTTTAACAAAATGCTGACATTTCTTTAGCTTTTTTTCTACATTGGCCTTGTATATTAAGAGCGTACCAACATAATCCCATCTATTCAGAAGGATGTTCACCATGTCCAATCTAACCCGTTGGGAGCCCATATACGAAATGATGACTCTGCGCGAGGCGATGGATCGTTTGTTTGAGGATGCCTTTACCCGCCCGCTCAGCATGAGTGGAGGCTCCGTCGTCCCCGCCATCGATCTTTTCCAGACCGAAGATGAGTTGGTTGTGAAGGCTTCGCTACCCGGTCTGAAGGCGGAGGATGTGCACATCTCTGTCACGGCAGACGTGCTGACACTCTCCGGCGAATTCAAGCAGGAGAATGAGAAGAAAGAGGCCACCTATAACATCCGCGAACACCGCTATGGCTCGTTCGAACGTTCGGTCACGTTGCCGACCGATGGGCAAACCGCCAAGGCCAGGGCCGATTTCGAGAATGGCGTCCTGACCAACAGCCTGCCCAAGGCGGAAACGGTCAAGCCGAAAACGATTAACATCAAGGCCAAATAATGGCTTATCCAAAAAAACCCGGTTTCTGCGCAAGGAGCCGGGTTCTTTTTTTTAGCCAGCTTTTTCATCGCTTTAGCGAAAAAGCAGGTATAGTGCAAAAGTGGGGGGTAATGTATGTAATAAATAAATGTTTTTTAAATTCGAAAACATTCGAAAACTCAAATCTAACCGGAGATGAATGGAGAAAGCTGTGATTTTATATACTGATTAGGTATAAAAGGGCGGCTTTGTTTAACGAACGCGGCTTTTCGGGTCATTCGGGCGGAAATGTGCTCTAATTTCCAATGAATGCGTCTCCCTTGGCTGCGTTCGCTACCATGTAGTCGCTTCTGGGGGTGGTTACTGGTCCGATTATTTGAGAATGCTGTTTGTTTTTTATTGTGAGTAAAATAAAAAATATGCCCTCCGCCGCTTTGTTTGGCATGGGGCAGGATCGCTACGATACATAGTAGTATATACGCTAATATCTTCCCAAACTCATTTGTAACCAGAATCCCACACTCTTGATAAATTAAAAATTTCCGGCAAATTTTCTACGCCTTGGAGAAATAAAATTATTGTGGAATTATTATGGTTGTTGCCCATATGCCCAAAAAGCACGATAATATATTTATAAATTTGGAGGAGGTTATTATGAAAAAGTGCCCTAATTGCGATGGTGAATTAAGAGATGATGCTGATGTTTGCCAATATTGCGGCCAGACGGTGCCACTAAAGAGTGTCCTGGTTATAATGGACCAGCCTCAAGAAACCAAAACAGAGAAAGAGACTCCTGTAGTAAGTTCTCCAACTACAAATGGATTGAGTAAGGCAGAACACGAATAGTTCACAACCCAATTCACAACCCTCAATAAGGGCGTGCAGGCAGAGGTTGAACTTCTTGAAAAGATAAATGGCAAGCTGGCATTCTTAAAAATACTTGTTATTATCACGTTAGCTCTCGAATTGATGTCAATTTTACGTGCCTGTGCAGGTTTATGATGAGCTTTGCCAACGCAAGCAGGAAAGTGACATGAAAAAATGTCCTTATTGCGCAGAAAAAATCCAAAACGAAGATATTGTATCTTGGTATTGTCGACGTGTTCTGGTGGCTAGGTCGGCTCCAAAAGTCAAAGGGAAGTAAATCTATAACCAATTGAAGAACAGCAAAAATGGAAGAACAAACCTTGGCATCGACCATCATAAAGAAAATTGCTGAAATCTTGCTAATCTTTATGGCATCGGTAATGATTATCCTGGTATTTTGGGGCGTTAATAAAGGTTTTGATATCACCGACGAGGCATACTATCTTATGGGATATCGTGGAGGCCAGGAAAAACTCACCAACCTTTCCTTTTTTAATCTTCTGGAAATCTCTAAGTTATTCGGTTGGCTCAACTATCTAATCCAATTTCGTTTATTATCCATTGTCCTTATTATTATTTCTTCAATAATTTTCTCATTGGGTTTTTATCGGTTTATCCAGGGCATTTATTCGAATAAGAAGTGCGTTTTTCGTTTATTCACAATAATAATTTGGTTTATTGGGGTCGGTTTCTCATTTTGTACTGCTTTACCATTAACATTTTCTTATAATGTATTTGTACAAGTGGCTTTGAGCAGCATTGCTGGTTTATTGTTATACATTCTTTCATTTCAAAATATTTCTCAGATGAAATTTCGATTATGGTTGACAGAAGCAACGATTGGGTTCTTAACTGCTATGGTTTTGTTGGTGAAACCCACTTCAGCGATTTTGATAGCAATAATTAATGTCTGTATAATTGGAGTACTCGTAAGTAGGAATAGAACAATTACGCTTCTGAACTTAGCTTTTCTACCATTTTTAGGGGGATTGGTATTAGGGTTGGTAGTTGTACTTTTCGGGCTAAATACTTTTAACGAGTTCAAGTTCGCTTTTACCAGCGGCCAGGTATTCACCACACCTGGCTATGGCCTATCTCTACTTTTAATAAATGCAATTAAAGATATATGCTCTTTTCTCATACAAATAGCTTGGATTTCATGGTTTTATATTGTCACTTTCCTTCTGCTTCTATTTCAAAAGAGTCTGATCTTGGATAGACGCTTCCGAAGTCTGATCACTATATCTATTTCAAGCTGGGCAATAATTTTCTTTGCAATCTACGATTTCAAGGATATATACATTAATTCGATTAATGGTTCTCTCCCAATAAGCGGATTCATATTTACTGGAATATTTCTCTTCATAGTTCTTATAGCAAGTCAGATTTTAGAAAGAGATAAATCGGTAGATAACAATCCTAGAATTGAAATCCCGGCCGAACGTAAATTCTTAGGTGTTGGTTTATTGATTATTTTGCCATTCGTTAGCGCTTTTGGATCCAGCAATCCTCTATCGTTTCAAATGTGGCTTCATATCTCTCCTTGGTGTGCCATTCTGGTTATTTTGCTACAAGAGTTCCAAAACTACCGAAAGTTCCAGTCATTAGTCTGGGGAGTTTTTATACTATTTTCCCTCTGGCTGTCATTTCTATGGATTGGTCGATATTTTTATAGTCCTTATCGATTAGTACAAAACAGGTTACAACAGACCGAACTCCTCTCAGCTCAAACAGGCTATTTAAAAGGCATAAGAGTAGATATGCCGACAAAAACTTTCTTTGATAGCCTTTCTACTATCGCAAGAAAAACGAATTATGTCCCAGGAGATGAAATAATAGAAATCGCACAATCCCCAGGATTAGTATTATATCTTGGAGGATACCAACCTGGAAATCCTTGGCTTTCTATGCGAGCAGGAAATTTCAATTTAGTTTGCGATTCATTGAAATTATCAAACTTGAATCATCAGAAGGCATTATTGATTCTAGATGATGATGTGATAAAAAATCGTTTGTTCCCTACTTTGATCGAATGTCTGAATCAAATGAAGGTTAGTTTCCAAAATTCATATATATTAGTTGGTGAATTGTTTAATCCTTATTCAAATGAGGGGGTTGAAATATATATGCCCAAAATAAAATGATATTTATGCTAGCAGTATTTTCCTCCAACTTATTTGAGCAACAAGGATGGTAATGAGTGTAAAACAAGGTAAACTTGTTTTGATAAAACAATTTCCGTACTTATACCCCATTACCATGAATCTTCAATAATAGGTTTCCTATAGGAATGGTGTCTATCAGATTGAGATGTTGCTCTGGCCGAAGCTTTCCCAACCACTTAACCGGCCAAAAACCTATCGCAATTATCGCAAATAAGAGTTTCTTTCACACTCGACTTTCTCATTGATCATAATCCGCTTTGCCATATTTTCGCCGGCCGACCCGTGCTAAAATCTCCCCACCTTCTCTAGGCGGGGATTTTCTTGCTGTCAGGATGATCCCATCCGCAATTTGACGTTTCCCACAATAACAGGTATATACTCTTGAAGTTCCAATAGCATTTTTATCTGGTCATCCCCGTATATCTCATTTTATCTCCGGCAATTGATTGGCTTGGATTAATTTCCGAATACTTTCAATTCGGTTATTCGTGTTATTCGTGATAAAAAAAACAATTCTCTTAGAACCTTTTTTAACGGAAGGGGGTGTAAAATCGGGTGGTTGGGCAAGTAAAGATGAAAATGGATATTCCAAATAGGAGATGCTATGGCGATAGTTCTGGATGGGTCTTCCCTGAGCATTGAGAAATTGGTTGCGATCGCTCGCTTTGGCGAAAAAGTGGAATTGGCCCCCGCAGCCCTGGAACGCATCAAGGTCTGCCGGTCCATGCTGGAGGAAAAGCTGGCGGCAGGCGAAACCATGTATGGAGTGAATACCGGCATTGGGGAATTCTCCGAGAAAAAACTAAGCGACGAGCAGGTGAAGGAATTCCAGAAATACCTGATCTACAACCATGCCGCCGGCATCGGCGATCCCGCGCCGGTGGAACACGTGCGGGCGGCGCTGGCAGGACGCATCAATGTGCATGCACACGGCAATTCGGGCTGCCGGCCCGAGATTACGCTGACGTTTGTCGAGATGCTGAACAAGGGTGTCACGCCGGTGGTATGCCAGAAGGGCTCAGTCGGAGCCTCGGGCGACCTGGCGCCGATGGCTCAGGCAGCCCTGCTGTTGATGGGAGAAGGGGAAGCCTATTACCAGGGCGAACGGCTGCCCGGTGGTGAAGCGATGCGGCGGGCGGGCATCCCGGTGCCTGGCTTGATGGCACGCGATGGCCTGGCTGCCATCAATGGCTCCAATCTGCTGACGGCCATTTCGGCCATTCAAATTTATGATATGGAACGGTTTCTTAAACAGGCCGAGATCGCCGCGGCCATGTCGATCGAAGCCCTGCTCGGCAATCTCAAGCCCTACCATTCCAGGCTGCACGAATTGCGCGGTTTCAAGGGTGCGGTGACAAGCGCCGGAAATATACGTAAGATGGTGGAAGGTTCGGACCTGGCTACCGGTAAAATGAAAACCAAGGTACAGGATGCCTATTCGATGCGTTCCACGCCCCAGGTGATCGGGGCGGCCCGGGATGCCATCGCCTATGCGCGCTCGCAGGTGGAGATCGAGTTGAATGGCGTGGGGGATAACCCGATCTTTGTGCCCGAACTCAAGTTGACTCTGACCGGCGCTAATTTCCAGGGTTCACCGGTGTCCCTCCCGATGGACATGGCCGGCATAGCCATCACGATGGTGTGCGTCCTGGCGGAACGGCGACTGAACCGCTTGACCAATCCGGCGCTTTCGCAGGGTCTGCCGGATTTCCTGGCGCACGAACCGGGCTTCTATTCCGGCCTGATGTTGTCGCAATACACTGCCGACCACCTGATCGTCGAGCAGCGCATCCTGAGCACGCCGGCCAGCGTTCAATCCATCCCGGCCGCCGCGGACCAGGAGGACTTCGTCTCTATGGGTATGAATACTGCCATCAAGAACGGGCAGATCCTGGATAACGCCTTTGGAGTGCTGGGCATCGAGCTCATGGCAGCCGCACAGGCGCTGGACTTCCGCACTTTCATGCCCGGCAAAGGGACGCAGAAGGCCCGTGAGATCATCCGCAAGCACGTGGCCCACCTGGAGGTGGACCGTCCGCTCTATTCCGACCACAACGCCATGAAAGCATTGGTTAAATCCGGGGAGATTTTGGAAGCGGTCGAAGCTGCAATCGGGAGTCTGGGATGATCCTTTCCCAAATAAATTTCTATTCGGATTTGCTGGCGACGCGCTGCACGGTCAACGTTTTGCTGCCGCAGCGCCGGCCCGCTAATCCGCAGGATGCTTATCACCCGCCCTTCCGGGTGCTGTATCTGTTGCACGGGTATTCCGATGACCAGACCGCCTGGCAGCGCTGGTCTTCCATTGAGCGCTATGCCGAAGGCCTCAACCTGGCGGTTCTGATGCCGGCCGCCCAAAACAGTTTCTATACGGATATGGCCCACGGCGGGAAATTTTTCACCTTCCTGACCGATGAGCTGCCGGCCGTTGCCCACGACCTTTTCCCGCTCACAAGCGAACGCACCGACACCTTCGTGGCCGGCTTATCGATGGGAGGGTACGGCGCCTTCAAGCTGGCGCTCAGCCGGCCGGACCTCTTTGCGGCCGCCGCCAGTCTCTCCGGCGCAGTGGATATCGCCAAAGTGGTTAAGCCAAACGATGATCCCGAAAATGATGCCTGGCTGGTGACGATGCGGAATATATTCGGGGACCTGGAAAAAGTGGAAAATGGCCCGAACGACCTGTTTGCGCTGGCTCGCAAGGTTTCCCAATCCGGGCTCAAACCCCGCCTTTTCCAATACTGCGGAACGGAAGATTTCCTCTATCAGGACAACCTGCACCTGCGCGATTTTATTCGCCCGCTGGGCTTCGACTATACTTATGAAGAGACACCCGGCGACCATTCCTGGGTCTATTGGGACAGGATGATCCAGAAGGTATTGGCCTGGCTGGGGCAGTAATGAAGAAACTCAGTTTTCTAACCAAAACTTCATTGTTGCTGTTCTTTTTATTCGGCATTGATAAGGCCCTGGCTTTTCTGCGCCAGGTCATCGTGTCGCGACAATTTCAATTATCGGCGCCATATGATGCCTTCAATTCGGCCAACAGCTTGCCGAACCTGCTGTATGCACTGATTTCGGGCGGTACGCTCGCAATGGCCCTGATTCCCGTATTGAGCGAAACCCTTAATACGAACGGCCGGCGGGATCTCTGGAATGTCTTCTCGCGCGTCGCCAATATTTTCTTCCTGACCGCGGCCTCTGTGGCCGCCCTGATCGCCGTTTACGCCCGGCCAATCGTGAGTAGCGAGATCGGCATCGTTCCAGGCTTCTCGGCTTCGCAGCAAGTATTGGTGACGCACCTGATGCAGTTAAATCTGATCGCCACCCTGATCTTCTCCATCAGCGGATTGGTGATGTCGGGCCTGCAGGCCAACCAGCATTTTCTTTTCCCGGCCCTGGCGCCGATATTCTACAACGTTGGGCAGCTTTTTGGAGCGTTGGTGCTCTCTCCATCCAAACCTTATTCCTTCGGCCCCATCCATTTGCCGGCCTTCGGGCTGGGGGTTTACGGCCTGGTCTACGGCGTCATCATTGGAGCGGCGCTGCACCTGGCTATCCAGATACCCGGGTTGGTAAAATTCCAGTTCCACTGGACCCCCTCGGTCAGCCTGAAGGATGAACGTGTTCGTCACGTGCTGAGGCTGGTGGGGCCGCGCTTGATCACGATGTTTTTTATCCAGGCCACATTTATAGCGCGTAATAACCTGGCTTCACGTTTACCGCAAGCACTGGCAGTAGGCGCCATATCGGCTCTGACGATTGGCTGGGATCTCATGCAGGTGCCGGAGACATTGATCGGAACAGCCATAGGGACGGCGCTCCTGCCGACCATCTCTGAGCAGGCCGCCGCCAAAGATTGGGAGGCATTCCGGGCGACCATCCAAAGAGCAGTGCGCGTGCTGGTGGCCGTCTGCTTGCCGGTGGCGGCCATCTTGGGTGTGGTCATCCACCCTCTGGTGCGGGCGGTCTTTGGACTTGACGAGGCCGGCACAACTCTGCTCACCTGGACAGTGCGGATCTATTTGCTGGCGCTGGCAGGAGAATCCGTGCTCGAAGTGGCAGCGCGCGCTTTCTACGCCCGCAAGGATGCCCTGCGACCGTTTGTGGCTTCTTTCATCAATACTGTGTTCTTCATCGGCGGCGGGACTCTGATCCTGCTGCGCTGGCCGGAATGGGGCGCGCCCGGGATTGCATTGACCGAAATGGCCTTCACCATCGAAGCGATCATCCTGCTGGTCTGGCTTAACCGTCTGCTCCCGGAGAAAGTCACTCTCGGCACTTCTCTGGTGCGCGGACTGGCAGGGGCGTTGGTCGGCGGGGGCGTGGCTTATGGCCTGGCGCTATGGTTGCCACTCTCGGGTACACTCTCAAGCCTGCTGGCGCTGCCGGTTGGTTTTGCGGCCTGCCTGCCTTTCATCTGGCCGGAAGTAAAGTTGCTGATGAAGCTGTAAACACACAGCAATAACCCGCCTGTCGCGCTGGAAAAGAAGTAATTACGAAGAATACTAATTTAATAGTGTTACTACCCCCTTTGTACCGTCTACGCGTATTCTTTGTCCATCCCTCAATACATTTGTCACGTTTTCAATAGCTACAACAGCCGGTATCCCATATTCCCTGGCGATGATCGCTGCATGGGAAATAGCGCTCCCTCTTTCAGTGACCACTGCAGACGCCACCCTGAAAAGAGGTGTCCATGCCGGTGAAGTATAGCTTGATACCAGTACATCTCCTTTTTTTAGCTTATTGAATTCAGCTGGGCTCCTCACGATGCATACGGGGCCTTCATATACGCCATTGCTTGCAGCACTCCCCCACATTGAATCCGAAGCATCCTTCCCATCTTCCCTCGTTTTTTTCTTTGTCTCGAATACCGGAAATGAACCGGTCGAAATCATCCAATGCACTCCTTTTTCATGGGCAGCATAAACCTTCGCAAAGGATTTCTTCCTTTTTTCTATTCTTTCTTTGATATCCAATTTCCCTTCCGCCACAGGGCCGAGTTCTTCCAGAAATAGAAAGAATACATCGCCAGCTTCATTGATTACCGATTGATTAACGAGAAGACTTCCAAGCTTCATAGCCATTCTGCGCATGCAGGCAGTCAGCTTCTCCATTAAAAACGAACTTTCTTCCCTGACGATTACTTCATTCCTGGCTCTTTCCAGGACTTTCTGGAATTGAAGATACGCGCCTGGTTTCAGCCTTTTCTCAATTTGCTTTTTCGCGGCTTCATAATCGGCTTCCTGATTTTTGAAGCTTTCCTCTGAATTTAACAAGTTGGTATCTGAGAGCAATGTATCAACAAGTTCATGAATAATTTCAGGCTTTTCACGCCATGTAGGCATCCCCAGTAAGGGAGTCATGTTGAGAGAAGATCTGTCTCCGTATTCTTCTAAAAATCTTTCAAATTCTTCTTTAAAAACGGCGCTATCCTTTCCATTTACGACCGCCGCCTGCGCCATCTTTACGAGTGCCTTATTCTGCAGGGCGGTTCTGAAGGGTAAGGCTCTGAGAAGACTTTCCTTAATCCCGGTAGCATTTTCCTTTCCCACAGCTTTTTTAACCGAACGGCTTAATTTAATATCAGTGACCACACTGGGGATTATAAATATTAAAAATCTTTCATAAAAAAGCGCACCGAACTCTTCCAGGGCTTGTTTAATAAGCTGCACGAATTTTTCCGCATCATTTGTATCCCTTACCGAGGCTTCCATCCTCGTGAGCCACGCGTTCAATTCCTCAAAAAGAGGTTGCCATGAATCCTGGGCATCCTTAGAGTAATTATTAATAATGAATGCTGGAGCTTTCCATATCATTGCAGGGGACAGCCGCGCCAGAGCGATGCTAATTGCTACACATCTGCTTTCTCTCTCCACAAGCTTGATCTGCTCTTTCGGCAGTTTTAGCCCTAAATCATGCAAAATCATGTTGAAGGACCGATATGTTTGGGATATGATGGCAAAATCTAGCAGTGTCAACGGGTCGGGAAAACGTTCCATTGCCAGTTGCAGTCCAAAGGGAGGTTTTTTGCCTTGATAAATAATCCTATCCTCAGAACCCAGAATATTCAAATCTTCCGTACCGGATTTCATAGTAGTAATGGGCCGGCCCTGGAGCAGTTAAATTTTATCTTTTGAAAGCGCCCACTCTATATCCATCGGCCTGCCGTATTGTTTTTCCACTTGATTTGCCAGGTTCGTAAGCTGCACAAGTTCATCAACTCCAAGGCAGTATGATTTCCGCTCTGACTGAGGAACTTCTTCGGTAATTGTGCCTTTTTCCGTTAACCCTATCCTGAGCTCTTTGGAACCGAGAACTTTTTCCTTGATCCTGCCTTCCTTGGTCATAATAAAGGTATCCGGGTTTATCAGGCCGCTGACAACCACCTCTCCAAGGCCATACCCGGCACTTATTAGTATTTCATCTCTGTTTCCATTTAGAGGATTTGCAGTAAACATGACCCCGGCAGACTCCGAAGCTATCATAGCTTGAACTACCACCGCAAGATCAACTTTAAGGTGTTCAAAACCCATGCTCATTCTATAAGATATGGCTTGTGAGGACCATAGACTTGCCCAGCATTTTTTCACATTGAAAAGGACAGCCTCTTTTCCATAAATGCCCAGAAAAGTGTCGTGCTGTCCTGCAAAGGAAGCCGATGGCAAATCCTCTGCAGTAGCACTTGAACGCACTGCGACTGAAAAATTTTCAGCAAGCCCCATTTTTTCAGAAAGGTTCACATAAGCTATCTCTACTTGCTCCTGCACCTGGATGGGCATGGGAGCTTCCTCGATCCATGCAGAGATAACCTGGCTTGCCTCTGATATTGCAGGTATATCCTGCTCTTTAATATTTTCAAGCCTGCCTGCGATTCGCTCCTGGAGCCCTGACGCTTCAAGATGGGTACGATATGCACCGGCTGTAACGACAAAGCCCGGCGGAACCGGAAGACCCGCATTAATCAACTCGCCAAGATTGGCAGCCTTGCCTCCTGCTTCTGGCAGTAAATCTTTATTCAATTCACTTAAGATTTTTATATAATTTATCATGTTTGTCTTCTCTTATTATTTAAATTGTTCACATTTAATAAAAAATTTTCTACCAATAAGAGTATAAGCTGCGATTGTGAAATGAGTGTGAATACACGCGGGAGAATCTATGGTAAATAGATAATATGCACAGCTTGAATTGAAATCGCGAGTCGTTTCTGGTAAGCTCCTATTAGACGAGTTTTAGAAAAGAAAGGAGCTCATATGAAACCAGAAACAACTCGCACCATTAATGATACACCACAACCTCAGTACCTTTACATGGCAATCGAACTCAGCAACGAAAAGTGGAAGCTTGGGTTCAGCATCGGGTTTGGGCAGGCCCCGCGCCTGCGCGACCTGGATGCCCGGGATCTGGCAGGATTGGTCAAGGAGATCCATATGGCCAAGGAGCGGTTTGGTCTGCCAGAGAGTGCACCAGTGCTCAGCTGTTATGAGGCTGGGCGGGATGGCTTTTGGCTGCACCACTACTTGCAGACGCAGGGGGTCGCCAACCTGGTAGTGGATTCGGCCAGCATCGAAGTCAACCGTCGCAAACGACGGGCAAAGACGGACCGGATGGATGTTGGGAAACTGCTGACCATGCTGATGCGCTACCATCATGGCGAGAAAAAGGTCTGGAGCATCGTGCATGTTCCCAGCCCGGAAGATGAAGACCAGCGGCAGTTGCATCGTGATCTGATGGCGCTCAAGGCCGAGCAGACCCATCATATCAACCGGATGAAAGGTTTGCTGGCCAGCCAGGGTGTGGCGCTGCCCTTCCAGAAGGATTTTCTCTCCCGCTTGGAGACGGTGCGGCTGTGGGACGGCTCACCCTTGCCCTCTGCCTTGCATGCCCGGATGAAGCGGGAGTACGAACGCTACCGGCTGGTCAAGCAGCAGATCAACCAACTCGAGCTCGAGCGGGAGCAGGTGGTTTGCACTTCGACCGCCCCGGCCGTGGAGCAGGTGCGCCAGCTGTTGCGGCTGAAAGGGATCGGGATGAATTCGGCCTGGGTGTACGTGATGGAGTTCTTTTCCTGGCGCGGCTTTCACAACCGGCGAGAAGTGGGCTGCCTAGCTGGATTGACCCCCACCCCCTACCAGAGCGGTGAGAGCAACCGGGAACAGGGCATCAGCAAAGCCGGTAACCGCCGCATCCGTGCCATGGCGATCGAGATCGCCTGGGCCTGGCTGCGTTTCCAACCTGACAGCCAGCTCAGTCGCTGGTATCAAGAACGCTTTGCCCAGGGCGGCAGCCGGGCGCGCCGCATCGGCATCGTTGCACTGGCCCGCAGGCTGTTGGTCGACCTCTGGCAATACCTCGAGAAGGGTGCACTCCCGGAAGGCGCCTGTTTGAAATCCAGTGGCCTGTCCGACCCCGGCTGAACCATTTCAGCTAGAGCGATTATGCTCCCTCCGGCCACCCTATCAAGGGATCGCTGCGTTCGGCTCCCTTCGGTCGCTGCCCTTGACAGGGGCCCGGCCTCCGGGAAATCGCTCTGCTTATGAAATGGTTCAGCCTGAAAATGTCCACTCGCTGTCTCTCCCAAGATTGGATCTGAGACAGCTGGCGAGATCCCTGCCCCTGAAAGGACTACTTCCTCCCTGGTGTGAGCTGCCCGTTTTTACTCCGGGTTTTCCTCTGGAAACCGATAAATAGATGGGGCTGCTCCCCAAGAGCTTCTTTACTCGCCTCCAAGCGAAGACAATATTGGGTACCTGGTCATGGACCAGTACGGATAGAAGACACGTTTTGTCAAGAGGCCAATCCCCGACAAGGTATATCAATCTAGCGGAGTCAAGCATCGTTTTTGACCCGAGTTGGACTGTGTCAGCAGGAAGTTTGCTTGGCGATCTTAGGGTTGAATAAAAGCTGAGGTGTTTCTCGACTGAACCGCTTCTCGCAGAGCAATTCTCTTCCCTCCGGCCACCCCGTCAAGGGATCGCTTCGCTCGGCTCCCTATCGGTCGCCGCCCTTGACTGGGCCCCGGCCTCCGGGAAGGCGCTCTGCTTATGAAGCGGTTCAGTCAAAGAATGTTCAGCCTGAGATGGCGGATCGCCTCAAACCTTTCGATGCTGACGTGTCTTGTACGTTCATGAGGGACCAACCAAAGATCTACACATCCAGAATGCTCAGAACAAAATTGAAGATTATTTAGGTTTTACGCGTAAAGCATGTTGGCGTAAGTGACGGCCTTCATCATAAGGGACTCGATCCTGCCAAAGTCTCCAAGCGATCTCCAGCCAGCGATTGGCCAGCCGCCGATAGGCGTGACTGAGCGAGTCGCACTGCGGTCGGATGGTTTGGAAGTATGTATTCGCCCAAACCGAGGAGCCGATCGAGCATTTGGCCCATTGTTGGACGATCAGACGAAACTCATGATCACAGGCGTAGCGGAAGGAGACATATTTATGTTTGCCGCTGGCTTTGGTGACCGGACAGGTTCCGGCTACACATTGCAAGACCTGTGGGGTTGGATAGCGCTGGCGGTCGTCTCCAAACTTGGCCAGCAGAGCGGGAGCCAATATTCTCCCAGCTCCCGGCAAGGATGAAAAGATAGGATAATCTGGATGATCCACGAACAGCTCCTGGGTCTCTTTGAGCGTGGCGGCTTTGTCTTGCACTACCTGCAGAGCTAAATGCGCCAGGCGGACGGCTTCTGATTGATAGGCGAGGACAGTTTGTTGCTTGGCATCCGGCTGGGGTTTCTGCAAACGTGCGTAACAGGCAGATAATTTGGAAGGTCGAGGGTAGTGATGGAGTTTGGCAAAACTCTTGAATTGCTCAATCGTCAGCCCGGTAGCCGCTTCTGGAGTCGGATAAGCACAAATAAACTCCAGCGCAATCTGCTGATCCAGGCTGCTGAATACCCCGGCTGCATTCGGATAGTAGCGCCACAGCACATTACGTAAACGATTGGTGGTCTGGATGATCGTGCGAGTGAGAAAACGCTCCAGGCTGACCAAGGACGCAATCTGCTGGGTCAGCAGACTATCGCTATGCCAGGCATGCAACCGGGCTCGGTCCGTGCGCAGCATATCTGCGATCAGATGGGCATCGCTGCGATCCGTCTTGGCCTTGCTGGCCCCAAACCTGCCTCGAGAATCTCTGATCATGCTTGGTGGAATAACATAGATCTGCTGATACTGATGGGATGTCAAAAAGTCGATCAACAGATTATGCTCCGTTTCTATGCCCACCAGGCAGTCCTCAACACTGACCCCCAATTCCATGCGCTGCTCATCGAATGCCTCAAATCCTGCGGGTGAATGCGGAATGGTCTGATATAAAATGATCCCTCCTTCCTCGTTCAAATATACGATATCGTGCTTTTGAGTGCTCCAGTCGATTCCGATGTATACTTTCATGAGAACCTCCTTGAGCATTCCTGGAGGGGCACTGGCCGGTGGATGTTCTCTAGTTATGGCGCTCCTGGCGCAACACGTTTTTGACACTCTGCCGGTTCTACCTGGGGAGCAGTCTTCTATTGGCGCTCCCAGCGCTGTTTGTTCGGGGCCCTTATTCCCAGGTTAGTGCCAATGGGGTAGACAGATCTTGGTTGGTTCCCATCTCTGTTCTACCCCATTTTCGCACTTATGCCGATTGTACGGTAACTAGCTTGTTGAGAGAGAATTTCTCCTCAACGCTTCATGAAGCTGCCAGGAATGCAATCGCAAGAAGTAACCAGGGGAGTAGGGGAACGCTGTTGAAGTGTGTTGCTGTTGTTCGCAAGGAGTTCGACCGCTGGCAGTCTGTGGCTTGGCTGCTGATCAACCATCGGTCCACTAGAAACGACCGTGCAAGGCCGGTCCTATAAATATTCTATAGCGATAAGCCTTGACAATATCGCTATCATAGAAGGAGAAAAAGACCATGAGTAAAGAGATTAGTTTGTTTTGCACCCATTTTTCAGCAGTGAAAGAATGTTTATTAATGTTAAGGTATAATCGCACGCATGTCTGATAACGAACTGAAAGATACCCAACCAAATACCGTAAAAACGGAAGCTGCCCCGCCTCCCAGGAAGAAATTCCCGGGTTGGCTGGCAGGGTTGGTTTTGATTGTATTCATCGCCGTCGGCATTCTGGGCGGGTATGCTTCCGGCATGGGACAACGCTATGCAGCCCAAAGCACGCAGGTAAGCGGACAACTCCTGGAGCAATATCAATTGGGTGTCCAGGCTGTGAATGCAGGCCAATATAGTGTTGCCAAACAGCATTTCGAATATATCATCCAGAACTATCCAGATTATCCCGGAATAAAGAGTGCGTATACCGATCTGCTCCTGCACATGATGATAACACCCAGCGAGGTTCCCTCTCCAACTCCGACTATTACCCCCACGCCTGATACACGCAGCATTGATCAGGTTTATGCCGATGTTACCGCGCTTCTCTCTGCTCCAGGCGTGGATATGTGTGCCCGCAACTGGGACGATATTATTACCAAGCTTGATACCCTCCGTAAGGACGACATCACCTATCACGCTGCCATAGTGGATGGAATGTACTACATGGCCCTGCGCAACCGGGGGGTTTGCAAGATCTATCCTCAATCCTATGAGCCAAACTCCTCCTGCATGACCCTCAACATAAACCTGGAAGGGGGCATCTACGACCTGACCCAGGCAGAAGGATTTGGACCCCTGGATTCGACTGCCGCGGCACTACGCACCTGGGCGCGTATGTATATCACCGGTGCGAGTTTCTGGGACCAGGACTGGCCGCAAGCCATTAATTATTTCAGCCAGGTCATGGCCAACTATCCTAATCTGGCGGATTCATCCTGTACAACGGCTTCTGAACGTTTCCGGCAGGCCAGTCTCGGTTATGCGCAGCAATTGATAGATAAGGGCGATTACTGCGGTGCCGAAAAACAATTCGAGGCGATCTTCTCCACAAACAGCCCGAAAAATGCCACTGCTTACCCCACCGGCACGGAAGCCAACCTTGTTTGTAATGGCGATGTTAATCCACCAAAACCATAGTCTGGCTTGATATACGGCCAACGATGACGAAATAAAGCCAACTGATAGCGCGACGAGACAACGTCGCGCTGCCTTAAAGGAGAGCATGCAAAAGTACCTGGAGCTCGCCAGACAGGGGAAAAACGAGGCATGGCGCAGCGTTCTGGCGGTCCTGTCAATGCTGATCGCCTGGCAGGTGCTGGGTGCCATGCCCAGCGCCTTTCTACTGGTCTGGATGGCATTCCATGGTCAGTTGCAAGCTGGTCGCACAGGCGCAGTTCTTCAAGGAATGGACACGCTCGTAGGTTTTATAGCGCTCATGCTGGCTTCCGTGTTCTTTTTAGGTGGAATTTTTCTTTCCATGCGATTTATCCACCGCCGTCCATTGCGGACGCTGGTAACACCAGCCCGATCGCTGGACTGGGGACGATTGTTCCAGGGATTTGGAGTCTGGTTTGGATTGGTTGCCCTGATGTCTTTGGTGGAGGCGCTGATTTATCCTGGGCGCTATGCCTGGACCCTGGATCCGGGCCGGTTTTTCCCATTCCTTTTTCTGGCCTTGATCTTGATTCCCATCCAGACTTCTGCAGAGGAACTGTTTTTCCGGGGCTATGTATTGCAAGGGATCGGCTTGCATTGGAAGAATATCTGGGTTTTGAGCATTATCTCGGGCCTGCTATTCGGCCTGCCGCATTTATTGAACCCGGAAGCTTCGGTCAATTATCCCCTATTGGGGTTTTACTATTTTGCCTTTGGATTCTGCCTGGCTTTTATCACCTTGCGGGATGGAAAACTGGAACTGGCTTTGGGTGCGCATGCCGCTAATAATCTTTTCTCCGTGATTATCGCGAATTATACGATAACTGCATTGCCCTCCCCCTCTCTTTTTACCATTAAAGTATTGGACGCATTCTTCTCTGTCCCGGTTGCAATTCTGGGGATGGGAATCTTTATACTCCTTTTTATTGGCCCCTGGCGAAGAAAGGAAGCTTTGGAAGAGGTCGAAATTAATTTCTAACGTGGGGCTGAGTAAAATTTGTCCGGCTCATCCGGGTAATAATATATGATTTGCCGGTTAGGATAGAGGGCGGCCAGTCCGGCATCGCTGATCGAACCGTTATTGCTCCAAGCGAAAATAAATGGTGAGGTTAACCATGGATCTTCCAGTTCCAACAGTCCGGCATATTCGGTCCAGATTTTCTGCGTATGAACGATGACCAGGGCGGGGGTTTTTGCGCGCGCTTGCGCTGTCAGGAACGGGCTCAGCTGGGCATGATGGACATCGTACAGTCCATAGATCTGGCCGAAGCGTGCCGGCAGGAAGGCCGCCAGGTTATAACTGACCAGACCTGCCAGTATTGCACCAACCAGGAAAATCCGCAGTTTGTACCAGCCTTGCGCTTTCAAGGAGCCTGCCAGCCACAAGATCCCGGCCGCGCTGGCCAGTGTCAGCCCATATAAACCTTCATAATAATAGCGGGGGCCATAACGGGTTACACTGGCCCAGTAGAAGACATAACAAATTACGAGACAGACAAAAACAGCCATGCTCAGCCAGGCCGCCCGATTCTTACGGAGCGCCCATACACCAAATGGCAAAAAGATCCAGGAATAGCCGGCCCATCCGAACAAATCCTTGTTGAGATCGGTCAGCATCAAACGCGCGTTGTGGATTCCAAGCTGCAATGTATGCCCTCCCGGTTCCAGGCCGATGCCGGGTCCGAAACCGATCCGGTCGAAACTCCACCACAGCGTATAAGGATCGGTAAATGGATTGCCGGTGACTGCATATTGCCAGACCAGGAAGAGCGACCCGACCAGCAACGCAATCGCACCGATCGCCAGGACATGCCGCCTGCCCCCGCCATTTCCGCGCCACAAAAGGACCATTCCATGCAGAAAAAATGGCAAAGAAACGCCCAGGGCGGTCAGGGGCCGTGTGATCACTAATAATCCTAGGCTCAAACCGGCAACGGAAATAGTCAGCCAGGACGGTATAAACTTCTTTGAGGTTGGATCCTGCCGGGCTCCCAGGAGGAACGTATCCAGCCAGGCCAGTATAAAAATGATACTTAAAATCAGCGACCAGGAATTGGAATCCAGCGAGCCGGAGATCATCAAGAAGAAGGGGGAAGTAACCGTAAGCAGCGCAGCCAGCAAGCCGGTTGCACTGTTGCATATTTTTTGACCTAGTCGGAAGGTCAACCACACCATCAGGCCTCCCAGCAAGGGATTCACCCAGGTGCGGATGCCAAGCAGGATGCCCAGGGCCAGTACCATTGGCCAGCCAGGTGGGTACTTGGCGGAGCGATGCCCGTTGGCGTCCACTACGAATGGAACATACATGCTCTGGGGTTCGGGCGGCGTGGGGGCAGTCATTTGTCCATGTGCAAGGACTTTTGCCTGCCAGACGTAGGCCATTTCATCTTCCACGTGCGGGACGGCCTCGTAAACCCGTATGGCTACCAGATATGCCGCCACCACCCCGGCCAGGCTGATCAGGAGAGCGATCCATTCCGCTTTGCGCACATGCCCCCATTCGGTTATCTTACGAGAATGCCCGACAGATCGTAGGCCATGGCTCCGGTAATTATTACCGGTACCAGGCTGCCAATGGCCGGAAGTTGGTCAGGTTTTTTCGAGCCATCCGGTTCGATCAGCACCAGTCCATCAATTTCCGGCGCATCACGGTACGAGCGCCCCATCGCAATGCCGTTATTGAACCCTTCAACCAGCACATCCAGTGTCTGTCCGACATATGTCTGATTGATCTGGAGCGAGATGGCTTGCTGGAGCTCCATCAGCCTTTGAAAGCGTTCCTCTTTGACCTCGGTTGGCACCGAGTCTCCAAGCGCTTCAGAGGCAGTACCGGGTTCAAAGGAGAATTGAAAGGCCCCGGCATGGTCGAAACGCATTTCCTCCATGAAATCCAATAGCGCCTGGAATTCCTTTTCCGTTTCCCCCGGATAACCAACGATAAAAACGGTACGGATGGCCAATTTGGGCATGGCCAGGCGCATTTTTCCGATCGTTGCATGCACCCAATCCATATTGGCCGGGCGGCGCATGCGTGTGAGCGTATCGGGGTGGGCATGCTGGAGCGGAATATCGAGATAAGGCAGGATTTGCGGATGGCTGGCCATTACATCGATCAGCCGGTCGGTGACATAGCCAGGAAAAGCGTACAGGATCCGGAGCCAGTCCAACTCCGGCATGGCAGTCGTCATTCTTTCGAGCAGGGTCGCCAATCCGTCTTTCATTCCCAGGTCATGCCCATAATCGGTGGTATCCTGGGCAATCAGGATAAGCTCGCGCACTCCCGACTCGTGCAGACGTTGGGCATCCTCCAGGATCAATTCCGGCGGGCGGCTGACCGCGCTGCCTTTGATGAGCGGGATGGCGCAGAAAGCACACGTTCGTCGGCAACCGTCCGCGATCTTCAGGTAGGCGCTGGCTCCGAATCTGTTGGCTCGCACCACGCTAGCGGGGGAGTTTTCCTCCATCAAGGTGGGTGTTTCCGGTAAATGATATAACGGCTCGGGGTGCTGCCCGTTACGCAGTTCGCGCACAACCCCGACAATATCCATCCAGCGCCGCGTACCGAGAATACCATCCACGCCGGGTACCCGCTGGGCAACTTCCCGGCCGTATCGCTGGGTGAGACACCCGGCCGCGATGAGCAGTTGCCCCGGGCGTTTGGCTTCGGCCAGTCTTTGCAGTTCGGAATATGATTCCTCCCGGGCAGTTCCAATGAATCCGCAGGTATTGACTACCAGAATACTGGCCCGCTGCGCACTGCGGACAGGCTGGTAGCCATCCTGAACCAGCAACTGGGCCATGGAATCAGAATCGACGGTATTCTTTGCGCAACCAAGGGAAATCATATGAAAGGTTTTTGGGTTCATAACGATAAAGGCTTCTCCATTTTTTCGTTCACTGAAGCATGCCGGTCAGATCTTGGTCTGGCATGGGAACTATTATAAATACTTCCTAAGGCGTCGCTGGAGGCACTAACGGCGTGTTGGTTTGGGTTGGGGTGGGAGATTCTCGCGGGGTGATGGTTGGAGTGAGTGTGATGGTCGGCGTTGGTGTATTTGTCGCAGTTGGGTTCAGGATGGCATTGGCAGTGTAAATTCGATCCACAACTTCACCAAAACGTCCCATCGGGCCCAGGTTTCCCTGGTTGAATAAGATGCTGATCCCGGCTCCATTTCCAGTCAATACCTCGATCTGGGTATTCCCGCTGAAAGAGTAAGCCGTACCAATCATGATGCGCCCATCGAATTGGATTTTCCCATCCACCGTAACACGTAAATAGGCCTGTTCCAAAGCGACGATGACGATTTGTACCGGTCCAGGCCCGGCCGCCGGGATGGTCCCAATTGCCGTAACACCCGCAGTTGGAATGACCGTTGCCGTGCCTGCCAGGCTTGGGGTCGGGGTAAGAGTGACAGTCCCGGATAAGCCTGCCAGGATATCGGAAATCGATTGCGCAGTTGATTGAGGAGTGATGGCCGCGTGCAAGCTGATCACACGACTGGTTCCCCAGATTGCGAAAGCGAACAGGATCAAAATTAAGCCGCCGCCAACCAGTATATCCATGGAAAGAAACCGCCTCAACCTTGCCGGAATGGTCATCCTGGGAGGGAATTTCGTAGTCGTATTGGGTCGACTTTCGGCCGGCGCGGGCTGTCTCTCCATTCTTTTGGCTTGCAAACCTTCGGCAAATTGCAGCAGGATGGCGTCCACATCCATATCGAGAAAGTGGGCATAGTTATTCAGCATTCCGCGCGTCTGGACAGAAGAAGGTAAATGGTCGAAATCTCCTCGCTCCAATGCCTGCAGGTAATGTTTGCGGACATGTGTGTGACGTTCGATTTCATCCAGGGTCAGGCTGAGAGATTCACGACGCTGGCGGAGTGTCTGGCCGATGCTGCCAAAAATGCGCTGCGACTCCTGGGTTTCTCCGGAAAGCCTGGTTGCCTGAGAGGATTCTTCCTGCCAATCCTCAACGGGTTCTTCGGTCGCTTCCTCAAGCGGTTCAGTCTGTACTGCATCGACAGGTTTTTGTTCTTCCGCCAATGGTCCGCCTGAATCAGCCTGCAGTGGGATAACCGGTTTAGACTCTACCAGAGGCAGGTTGGGTTGGTTGGATTCAACTAGTCCGGAGGTTTCCTCATGTGCCTTCGCGGGTTTCCGGAGGCGCACGAGCAGCCCCATGATCTTTTCCTTGATGGAAAAGGAATTGTCTGCCTGCGGTTCACCAACCGGTTCGGCTGTATCCGCCTGAACGGATACTCCAACTGGCTCAGAGCCCTGGCTCGAAACGGACCCACCGGAGCGCACGGCTGTTGCAGGTTCGCCGGCAGCCAGGCGCTGGCGGGCGATCATTTCATCCAGGGAAAGCCCGAGGAAGCCAGCATAAGATCGAAGAAAAGCGCGCGCCTGAACCGGCGATGGAAGAGTTTCGAAATCGTCGGCTTCCATCGCCTCAAGCAGGCGCGCCTGGATATGTGTAACCTGGGTGACTTTTTCTAAAGTCAGGTTGCGCGCTTCGCGGGCTGCTTTGAGTTGCTGACCAATAGTCTCAGGCATTACTTTAAAGAAACATCACCGGCTTCCCCTGCAAGGTTGGTCCGGTGATGGTTGGGATTGGCTCTCTTTGGGAAATCAGGCCTCGGCAGGTGCAGAAGCTTCTTCCGGTACAGCCTCTACCGGCATCTTTTCTTCCGGCTTGTCTGCAGGCTGCTCGATGGGCAGGCTGGGTTCCGCCTCGCCTTCCCGGAATACGGTAACTTTTATCTCCGGGATCAGGTCCATTGTCAGGCGGATGCGCACGCTGTGCTCGCCCAAAGTGCGTAGGGGCTGCATATCCAACTGCTGGCGCTTGACAACGTAACCCGACTTCTTCTGGATGGCATCGACAACATCTTGCGAAGTAATCGAGCCATACAGCTTGCCGGTTTCGCCGGCCCGGGCGCCAAAAGTAATCTGGACCTTCTTCAGCGCTTCGGCAACCACACTCATTTCGTCGTTGAGAATGGTCCGACGCTCGGTGGCTTTCTGGCGGATGCGTTCAGAGGTTTTCATGGCGCCAGGGGTGGCCAGTACCGCCATTCCCTGCGGAATGAGAAAGTTGCGCCCATAACCATCCGCGACCCTCTTTACATCGCCAGCGCGTCCGAGTTTGTAAACGTCCTTGATGAGTAATACTTTCATTTCTTTTCAAGCCCTTTCTTTCTGAAGGTTGGGAGCGAAGGGTACAACGCTCCGGGGGCTGATTTTACCAGAGGCCGGCCCGCATGGGAAGGCCTGGTTTGGACTTGTTTAATATCGTTCCACCTAAGCAACCTCCGGACTGGCGGATTCAGCTTTATTCCTTAATATAACCACCCCTCCTGTTTTCAGGAGGGGTGGAATTTTGTCAGATTTAAATCAAGCTTCATTCAGGAAAGAGATGACAGGCGCTCCCTCCACGCCAGCTTTCTCCATCGCCGTCTTCAGTTCGGCCGATTGGGCGAATTTTTGTGCTTTCACCAATGAATCCCACTTGAAAAGAAGCGTTATCTTGTTGAGATCGCTGGCATCGCGGAAAATCTGGTCTGAAAGTTCACCGCTGGAGTGGCGGAAACCAGCCTCAGAATCATACACTTTTTTCCATGCCGAAAAATCTTTAACGTGATGTTGTGCCAACATGCTTGCCATAATTAATTCTCCTTTGGGTAATTTGCGCTTGAATAAAATCTCATCAGCTACAGGATGGGTAATATTACTATTTATGCCCATATTATCTATATTACAACGCAAACCTTGATTATGCATTAAAATGGGATGAGAAGGTTTGGTTGGCAGTGGATACTGCTCACCCGGCTGGCGCATTGCGAACTATTTCCATTTCCATGGAAGGAGTAGATTTGGACAGTCCTCTCTTCATTATTAACAGCGTGGCCCCCATCCGCATCTGCGACAACGGCGGCTGGACGGATACGTGGTTCGCCGGGCATGGGCAAATCTTTAATATTGGTGTGTACCCGTATGCCGAAGTGCAGATTGCCGTGTATCCCAACGATGACCGCACCAGCCAGATTATCATTAACGCCGAAAATTACGGGCAACGCTACGTGGTCATACCTGAAAAACATTGGGACAAGCATCCTCTGCTCGAAGCGGCCATTGAATACATGCGTCTGCCGCCCGGCCTGTGTCTCGAAGTGACCATTTTTTCCGAAGCCCCCGGTGGCGCCTCCACCGGCACATCGGCAGCGGTCACAGTGGCGCTGGTAGGCGGGCTGGATATGCTCACGCCTGGGCGGATGACCCAGCACGAAGTGGCCAGCGCGGCCCAGAAGATCGAGGCCGAGATGCTGGGACAGCAAAGCGGCATCCAGGATCAGTTGTGTTCGGCTTACGGGGGCATCAACTTCATTGAGATGTTCAAGTATCCACATGCTTCGGTATCTCCGATCCAGATTCCCAACGCCACCTGGTGGGAACTGGAACGACGGCTTTCCCTGGTCTACCTTGGCAAGTCGCACCGCTCCTCGGATGTGCACGAGATGGTAATCCGTTCTCTCGAAAACGCCGGGCCGGATTGCCGGCAGCTCAATGACCTGCGCACCACCGCCACCAAATCACGCGATGCCCTTTACGCCAGTGATTTTGTCGCCCTGGGCGCCGCCATGATCGAGAATACCGAGGCGCAATCCCGCCTCAGTCCGGCCTTGATCAGTCCCGAGGCCGCCCGCGCGATCGAAATTGCCCGCGCACATGGTGCGCTTGGCTGGAAAGTGAACGGAGCAGGCGGTGATGGCGGCTCATTGACCATTTTGTCTGACGTGAGCGCCTCGGCCAAACGGGCCATGCTCTCCACCCTCGAGCAGGAAAACCCGCTCTTCAAGAATATCCCAATCTATCTCAGCCGCTATGGCCTGCGGGTATGGAAGCAATAGAATGTCGCATACCACACTGAAATCCGGCTACACCGACCTGGTCGACCGGCTGAACCGATTCCCGCAAGGTGCGCCGCCCTCCGAAACACTCTATAAGATCCTGAAGATCCTGTTCAGCGAACAGGAAGCCGGAATGGTAGCGCAGTTGCCCATCAAACCCTTCACGGCTGCCCAGGCCAGCCGGATTCTGAAATTGGAGCTGGCTGAAACGCAAAAGTCCCTAGACGCGCTGGCCAGCCGCGCCATCCTGGTGGATACTGAGCACAATGGTCTGACCACCTACACCCTGCCGCCGCCCATGGCGGGTTTCTTTGAATTCTCGATGATGCGTCTGCGTGGTGACATCGATCAGAAAGTGCTGGGGGAACTTTTTTACCAGTATCTGAACGTGGAAGAAGAGTTCATCCGCAACCTGTTCGTCCGGGGTGAGACGCAACTGGGACGGGTGTATGTTCACGAAGCGGTGCTTTCCAATGAGAATGCCCTGCATGTGCTGGATTACGAACGCGCCAGCCAAGTCATCCGAACCGCCTCAGTCCGCGGCGTGGGAGTGTGCTACTGCCGCCATAAAATGATGCACATGGGCCGCGCCTGTGATGCCCCCATGGATATTTGCATGACCTTCAACGGTTCGGCCGAAAGCCTGACTCGGCATGGCTACGCCCGGGCAGTCGACGTGAGCGAAGGGCTGGACCTGCTCCAGCAAGCCTATAACCAGAACCTGGTGCAATTCGGTGAAAACGTTCGCGAAGGCGTCAACTTCATCTGCAACTGCTGCGGCTGCTGCTGCGAAGCCATGATTGCTGCCCGCAAGTTTGGCATGCTCAACCCGGTGCACACCTCCAACTTCCTGCCCGTGATCGATGAAACCACCTGCAACGGCTGCGGGAAATGTGTGAATGCCTGCCCGGTGGAAGCCATGACGCTGGTCTCCACCAATGATCCCCATCATCCTAAGATGAAGAAAGCCAAAGTGGATGAAGATGTCTGCCTGGGCTGCGGAGTCTGTGTGCGCACCTGCGGTCACGCCAGCATGAGCCTGCGATCCCGCCCGCAGCGCGTCATCACCCCGCTCAACTCGGTCCACCGCACCGTCATGATGGCCATCGAGCGCGGCGACCTGCAAAACCTGATCTTTGACAACCGTGTCCTGTGGAACCATCGCGCCCTGGCAGCCGTATTCGGCGTCATCCTGAATCTTCCGCCCATCAAACAGGCCATGGCCAGCCAGCAGGTGAAATCACGTTACCTGGAGTACCTGATCACACACATTGACGGGTAACAAATCACCTTTTGCCTATACGCATACCGCAGGAGAACAAGGGACGAATATTGGTAAAACATCCTGGATGAAACAGCCTCCAGCATAAGTCCTGTATAATATATCAGCAATAGTTTTCCTCCAGGATTTCAACCGCAGATTGCACAGGTTTACGCAGGTTATTGTTCAATCTGATCATCTGCGACGTCCTCTCTTTAGTGCCGGTAACGTTTATTGGATATGGTGTTGGCGTGTTCATTCAGACATTCATTTTTGCCCTTTCACTGATCCTTAGCTTGCTTTTTTTCCTGTATGGATTCAATTATTATTACCTGCTGAACGCCTCCCGCAGGTATCGCACCCCACCCCTGCCGGACCATTCCCAGTATCTGCCGGCCGTTTCAATTCAACTGCCAATTTATAATGAAAGAAATGTAATTCGCAGGTTGGCGGCTGCCTGTGCGGCCATGGCGGAGGCGTATGGGATGGATAAAGTGAAAATTCTTATCCTGGATGATTCTGACGATGATACCTCCCTGGAAGTTGATCAAGTTGTCGCGGAATATAAAGAAAAACATTTTCAAATGGTGCTTTTGCGTCGGGGAAACCGCGCAGGCTTCAAGGCTGGAGCATTACAGGCTGCCCTCAGCCGAACAGAAGAAGAATTCATTGCCATCTTCGACGCCGACTTTGTCCCACCCGCTGACTTTCTCCTGCGCTCCCTGCCCTATTTTGAACAGGACGAATCGCTGGGGATCGTTCAGAGCCGCTGGACCTTTCTGAACAAAGACTACAATCTGGTAACCCGAGCCATCTCCCATGCCATTGATGTCCACTTCCTGGTCGAACAACCCGGAAGGTATGCTGCCGGGGTCTTTCAAAACTTCAACGGCAGCGGCGGCGTCCTTCGAAAAAAAGCCATAATGGAGGCCGGTGGCTGGCAGGCCGATACGTTGGCAGAAGATCTGGATCTAAGCTACCGCATGCAAATGCTTGGATACCGGATTCTTTACTTGAGAGACCTGGTCTGCCCGTGCGAGATTCCCCCCACAGTCCCAAGCTTCAAACTGCAACAGGGACGCTGGGCTTGTGGCGCCTCCACTGCCGCCATAAAAATCCTTCCCGGACTTCTCAAGGATCGGAAATTGGGAATCAAGCAGCGCTTGCAAGCTTTCATTCATTTGACTGGCTATATGGTCCAACCCTTGATAGTCTTTTCCTTTGTGTTGGGTTGCCTGGCTGCATTATGGGGAGTGAACACTCTGCGCGCTTACCAATCCTATATCCTGTTTCCCGGCTTTAATATCGTATTTGCAACAAAAGCCGCCCGGATGATCTTTATGCAGAATCTGGTCTGGGCATTCCTGGCTCCTTTTATCCTCCTCTGCACCCTTGCGCCATTGGTCTCGCTTGTTTCCACACTAAAATTTCAGAACCTGGCTTTGTCGAAGAACCTGGACAGTCTTTCAGTGCTTCTCCTGATGTGCTTTGGAATGAGTCTGAGTATGCTGCGCGGCATCGGCCGGGCCATATCGGCAAAGCGACCCTTGGAATGGGTCAGGACTCCCAAATATGCCAATTTGCAAAACAAGATGGATTGGCGAAAGGATAAGTATCAGGTGCCATTTGACTTGGTTTGGATATGGGAGTTGCTTTTTGTAATGCTCGGGCTGTGGGCCATTGAAACCGCCATTCAGCAGGCGAACTTTACCGGTCTATTCATCCTGGTGCCTTTTACCATAAGCTACGCCTTCGTGCTCTTGTTTTCGATCCTGCAGAGTCGCAGGGCCAGTGCCTGATTGTATGGATAATTCAACTCCAACTACGCCAGGGGTTCGTCAAAAGAAAAATCTTCTTATTCCCGATTGGCTTTTGCTGGTCGGGAGCATTTTCTTGCAGGTAGTCCTGGCATATTTTTTTGGTCATGCTTATGATACGCGCATACATATGGCCACCGGTTATCTGGTGGGCACCGGCCAGAATCCGTATATTACGCAGAACCTTGCCGCCGTTTTCCATAACACCACTTTCGAAAGCATCACAACATTGGGATATCCGCCTCCTTGGGCGTTGGTACTGGGGCTTGTCTATCTTGTTTCTTATAGGATCATTCCTGATTTCTTACTTTACAACCTGGCCATTAAGCTCCCCATCATTGCTTCCAATATTTGTCTTGCATATTGTGTATTATACATATTAAGAAAATCCGGAGCTCAGGAAAAGGTAAGTAGAACAGCCTGGATATTCCTGCTCTTCAATCCCTTTCTCCTTCTCACTTCCTCCGCCTGGGGTCAATTTGATTCTGTCGTAGCTTTATTGTCTATCCTGTCTCTTTTCCTGCTAAGTGAGGGGGGGCTGATTATTCCAGCAATCCTGCTGGCCCTGGCCATTTCCTTGAAACCCATTGCCCTTCCCCTGATCCTGGTGATATGTATTTTCCTGACCGGCAGGTCATTACGGCATACGCTGCGATATTTTGCAATATTCACCCTTTCCATTCTTCTTTTTTGTGTGGCTCCATTTATTATTTTGAGATGGAATCCATCCGAGATTTTTCTACATTGGAATTCGCAATTTGTTGTTGGGGGAGGTCTGTCATTCATGACTTTCCTGGAATACGTCAAGTGGACGTATCAACTGCCCGGGCAATGGTGGTTCCTGGGATGGTTGTGGTTGCCTGCCCTGGCCATTGCCACGCTTGCCTTGAAGCCAGGCATCCGCGGATTCGAGGACTTGCTGAAGAAAAGTACCGCTTTGATTTTGGTATTCTATCTCTGCCGGGCCTGGTTGTCTGAAACAAATATCAATCTGATCCTGCCCATGGTGCTTATTCTGGTTTCCATACACGCGCTGGATCGTCGTACTCTCATTGCCATATGGGTTTTGCCATTAATCTTCAGTTTTTTTAACACTTCCCTCGCCCAACTTTTCTTCCCCAGTATGCCTGGATTAATGAACCTGTTTTTAAAATGGTCGGTTGAATTTTCAACTGCCAGATATGTCATTCGAACCGCAATTGTCTTGGTTTGGCTTTTGGCAGGTTGGTGGATCGTGATCCAGTGTTACATGAAAGTTGCAGTACCATCCGAAACAATTCCATCCTGAGAAAATGTCCAATTCCATTTTGTCTTTTTTTACATCAACCCTTGGGATGCCTTTGGTAAAAAGAGTTTCAGAACGTTTTTTAAGAGACCTATCATGGTTCCAGGAGCTAATTTTCTATGGGAATAGAAATTCCCCTCTTCCAGGGGCTCTCCTTAAATATCGGCGATGCCCCTCCCAATAAAAAAGCATATCCAACCGCAAGCCTGCAAAAAGGGTTTATATTAATGGCGCATGGTCAAGCGCTGGCTGAGGAAGCCGTCGGTTTTGGGGTTCCCGTACTCAAATGCGGGCTTCAAACCATTTTTCCCGGGTCTGTTACTCTTAACTGCTTGAAGCATGAAACCAGCTGGAATATAACTGCTCTATTCAAGTTGGACCTGGTGGAAAGGATATCCAAAGCTGATAAGAGTGCAGTGAAGAACAAGTTCTTCTATGTTGCCAAGGATGGTTTGGCAGCCTTGATCCGCTTCCTGCCAATTCTTCGTGGTCCATTAACCGCCATATCCAGCCAACTCAGGCGCTCGTTCAACTGGGAAACCATCTACACGCCGGCCGGCTTTTCAACCGGGCTGAAGGTGCTCTACCAGTTGGATACAGAAACAGGCCGGGTTGGCATCGAAATCGATCCAAGGAATCTGCCCCCTGAGATTACCGAAGTGATGGTAATGAATGAGCAAGGTGCATATGCGTTCGACCGGTACCAGGACACTTCCGGGATCCTTCTTCAGGGGCAGGAGATCGGTTGTTGGGACGAAGTGAACGCCCAGGAGGCCTGGTTTGAAAGCACCGCCCACCGGGTTGCCTTCCGGCTCTGCCAGGTTAAAGGTGCGCGGCTATTTCGAGGCAGAGAGCTGGTCGGTTCGCGGCTCGCCTGGGCTGGTTTTGGTTATTCCTTCAGTCCATCCATCCAGAGCTTCCGGTATGAAATTAGAATTGAAAAGCGCCCATGACCTCGGTATTGCTGATCTACCCTTTTTTCAAACCTCGTTGTGACCGGTCGGTTTTCCGGTTTCCACCCCTTGGAATTAGTTATATAGCATCCAGTCTGCAAAAAGCCGGCCATGCGGTGCATTTAATCGACTGCACATTCATGGATAAAAAAGACGCCCTGAAACAAGCATTGGATATCAAAGCGGAAGTGGTCGGCATCTACGGCATGGTATCCATGCTGGACGAATGTGTCTGGTTCGCGCAGCAATTGCGCTCCAGCTGCCTGCTGCTGGTTGCAGGGGGGCCGCTGCCCACTTGTGATCCCGAACCTTTTTTGAAATACTTCGATGTGGTTGTGCGCGGTGAAGGCGAACAAACCATGCTCGAACTCTTGCGCGCCTTTGAAGAAGAATCCGACCCGTCCCACATCGCCGGGATCGTTTTCCGCAGCGATGCCGGTTGGCCAGCCAAAGGCCGGCTTATCAGCACACCGGAAAGGGAATTTTCAATGGAATTGGACCGGATCCCTTTTCCTGCCCGCACATTACTTCCCAATGAAAGCTATATTCGCTACGGCAGGAAAAAATATGGATTTTCCATCACAACGGTGATGAGCACGCGTGGTTGCCCATATCGCTGCGAGTTCTGCAGCAATGTGGTTTTTGGCGGTTCCTACCGCGAGCGTTCGACGCAGAATGTGGTTGACGAAATCGAAGAAGCGCTTGCCCTGGGATATGACCGCATATCCTTCGCGGACGATGTTTTTACGATGAAAAAGAAGCGGGTGATAAATGTATGCCGGGAGATCCGGCGTCGTGGGCTGCATTTCGCCTGGGAATGCCTGGGCAGAGTCGATGCCTTGGATTACGAAACAGCCCTTGAGATGAAAGCAGCCGGCTGTACACGTATCTTCTTCGGGATTGAATCCGGCAGCGACCAGATCCTCCAGTTGATGAACAAAAAAATTACGACGGATGAGGCCCGCCAATCCGTACAGGCCGCCCATCAGGCTGGCCTGCAGGTGGGAGCGTTTTTCATCCTGTGCTATCCCGGCGATACGGATGACACCGTCCTCAAAACGCTTCATTATGCAACTTCGTTACCCCTTGACTACATCGGCCTCAGCATGCCCTATCCCCTTCCTGGAACCAAACTATATGAGAGAACGAAAGACCGCATCTCCCGCGATTGGCATCCCGAAGACAGCCCTTTCGGCAGCCACGTGCTCATATTCGATTCGGATTTTTCCGGGACAAAAATGTGGTTCGGAATTTTCAAAGGCCATGCGCAATTCGAGATTAAAAAAAGGTTGGGAAAATTATCGCCCATGCTGCTCCCCCTCTTCGAAAAAACCACCGATGCAGTCTTCCGGTTTTTAAAATAGACGGACAATTTTTTCTTTCTTTTGATTTTTTTGTTCTTTCCCTGCGTGTTTTTCGCCTGCACAGTGCCTTAAGCACACGTGTGTTCGCTTGTCCCACGGTGCTCTTCCGCGGGATCGTGGTGAAATGGTTTTTTCACCACCTATGGGATGGTACCGTTTTTCTTTTCCGCAAATGCCAGCATGGTTTCGCTTATCCGGCGTTGTAACCAGCGCACATCAAACTCGGTTTCGTAAACGAATGTCACTTCGTTTTCTTCATTCCAATCTTTGCTTTTATCCAATTTACTAACCCGCTCGAACAGGCGCGAACCGGGCAACGGGAACGGGACGTTGAACGAGATCGCGTCCAGCGGGAGTTCGAGCGCAAATCTGAATGTGTCCTCGATCGCCGGGATGGTTTCCCCTGGATAGCCGACAATGAAGAAAGCTGCAACTTCGATACCAGCTTTATGGAAAAGGTGCACTGCGTTTTGCCCCTCCTCCAGGCTGGCCTGTTTTTTCATCAGTCGCAGGGTTTCCTGGTTGCCGGTTTCCAATCCCAGGTAAACTCTCCGGCAGCCGGCTGCTTTCATCATCCCGGTTATTTCCCCGTCAATCCGGGTAACTCGTGAGAGGCAGCTCCATTCCATTTTTTGATCGGACATCCGCCCACAAAAATCTTTCAGATAGGTTAAATCAAGGGTGAAGTTGTCGTCGGCAATCCAAAGACTATCATAACCCAGCTGGCGGATTTGCTCGATCTCGTCGAAAACCTGATCGAGCTTCCGGCGGCGGAAAAGGCTGCCAAAGATCGGCCGGGAGCAAAAATCGCAAATGAATGGGCATCCTAAAGTCAGGATGAGGGAGGTGGTCTTCGTGCCGGTTTGCTGGGTCCAGACTTCCTGGTAAGCTGCATGATCGAAATCGCCCCGGTAAGGCAGTGGGAATGATTCAAGTTCTTTCTCGTGGTAATGGATGGTTGGATTTTCCATCTGCACCCCATCCCGCCGTATAAAAAGCCCCGCGTAGCTGTTGAACGGCAGTTCCATTAATTGCTGGCGGGAGATTTTTAACTTGAAGAAATCCTTGCAAAAATGGGGAAAACTTAGGTCGACTTCGCCGCGGAATACTACATCGAATGCTCCGCAATACTGTTCCGGGTAAAGCGTGGGCAAAGGTCCGCCTGCCACCAGCAGGCTGTCAGGCAGGCTGGTTCTTACCATCTCTGCGATCCGGAAAGTATTCCGGCTCAAGGTCACCATCGAATAGATTCCGACAATCTCCGGTTGGTATGAGCGGATTTTTTTTTGGATTTCTTCAAAAGTCTCAAAAGTGCAATCGAAGATGCGCGTTTCGATCCCCAGTACATGCAGCTGGCTGGCCAGACCGGCTGCCCCAAGCGGTGGAAAAAGCAGCTCGTTCGCAGATTTTGTCCGGAAGTACGGATAAACCAGGGCAACCCTTGGCATGGCAGTATATTTATCCTTCAATCAGATCAATCGAAAAGGGTACTAGTTGCCGTTTTAATATTTATGGTGGAAAAGATAAATCCAACTGATGATTATCTCGTATCAGTTATTATCATTATATACTTTTTCAACCATTTCGAAGGTTCAACCTGCTCCAGCTGAGTTTCAGATTTGTGTTTCTTTACTCGAGCTTAAAACAGGCGATCGACAATCCCCCTATCAACTGGCAATGTACCGGTAAAATAATACTTGCTTTCACCAGTCAACTTCATCTATTATGAAACTCAGTAGGTCGTGTTTGAGCAATACCTACTCCGATTTCTTTGAAAGCAACTCCCCATTTTCTTCAAGTGTATTTTTTGGCGCATTCTCAATGCCAGCTTCCTTATTCGCTGGTTTTTCCCCTTCAGCCGCGTATTTTTCAGCTTGTTCTGCAAGCATTTGTTGAAATGGCACCGGAATATGAGGCCAGGCTTGGGTCAACCGCTTCAAGTTTTGGTCAGGTCGCGGAAGGCCCAGGATATCGTAAACTTCAAGGTCAAGTAATTCCACTAACTTTGGAATAAGACGTTCTACATTTGCCTGGGAGGGCAAACGATTCCCACTTAACCACATATTGACAATCGGGGGGCTGAAATCCAGAAAACTTGCGAAACTATTTAATGAAACAGACAGTCGCTGGCGCGTCTGTTTAATTCGATACTCCAGGAAAGCTTTGTCCAAAAGGTCGGGAAATCCGGATAAATCCATTATGAATATTCTTGAAGAAAAGGATTTTCTTTCCTTGCTCGGCTTGAAAAAGGGTTTCCTAAAAGAATTTTCCAGGAACCCATAAGACATGTTCTGGATATCCCTTTACCGGTAAGAGTGGAAGGGCAGTGATTTGGGTTGTCTACTTCTAATATCGCCTCACCATTTTTATTAATTACGAAAATTAATCCAAAATAAATACAGTTCAAATATATTTTTATAATTCTAACACGATTCGATAACATACAACTTGTATCTAAATGTTAAATTATTTGGATGGTTTAAATTATTATACATAACCGGCATTCATTTTCTAATACATAAACAATGACGTATTAATATAGTATTTTGACTATTACATAAAATTTGTTATAATGTAATCAGAATGTATTCGTTGTCACAAAGTATATTGTATACATATCATTTTTGCCCATTGAAATTTCATCATATATATGATAATATATTGTAAATATAAAACATGTTTTACAAACATATTGGTATTTTAAGGGCGTAAACACAGCATTATTAATACACATATTGATTCAAATTTTTAACACCAATGGAAAGGGAGCTGCGTATGGGTAACGATAATGAACTCTTCCGTTCAAAACAGGAAATCAATTCCGTGAAACCTTCGATTCTCGTAGCAACCCCCTTTTCAGAACTGGGAGAAATCATCAGAGAAAGTCTAAAGGATGTTGCAAATATTGATCACATCCAAAAGATTTCACAAGCCATATCATTGATCAAGGGTCATCAAAATTACTCTCAAGTTATCCTTGATATGGAATTTGGAGAATTGAGCTTGTTGAATCTTGGGAAAGCCCTTAGGTTGATTTCCCCTACAATCAAAATAATAATCATTTCAAAAGGCGAAAATCCGACCGATCTGGATGAAATCCAGCCTTGTACGTTTCTTCATAAACCGCTTCTCCTGCGTGACCTCGAAGCTGCCCTTGGAATTACCGGGACACATGATAATTTTGCCGGTGAGATCATTGATCTGGAAGCATTGGAAAATGATTATAATGCTCCGATTCGTTGGTCGAGTAACCCATCTTTGGCTACCCGCTATCTCTCACGCTTGATTGAAAAGTCATACGCGCAGGAAGCTCTTCTGATCCAAAATCAAGAACTCTGGTCATTTGCAGGCCGGCTGCCGGAAGAATCGGTTCATGAATTGAACAATTCGATCAACCAATGCATGGCCAAGGACTCGAACCTTGATCTTGCAAAATTTATCACCTTGGAAACCACCCAAACCCAGCATGCCATATATGCTTCCCTGATTTTCGTGGGCGTGATTCTTGCCCTGGTTTTCGACGCTGATATTCCACTCGGCACTGTCCGCAAACAGACCAAGGAATTCGCAAACACCCTTTCGATTCTGGATGGTAATGATCTCCCATTGAAATCCATGTCCAGTGGTTATGCGGAAACCATGAGTAGGATTGAAGCAAAGAGGGTTTCCAGGAACCAGATGTTTCTTACTCCATCCGTTTACGATGACGAGAAATTTGAGCCTGCATATTCCACATTGTTAAAAAAAAATGAAATTGACCTTGTCACGGTGAATCAAGCTGCTACCGAGGTAAAAGAGCAAACACAAAGCAGGGAATCGATGGATGAATTAAGAATTTTATTTCCAGGGGACGAATCCGAGCGGTCGCAAGCCATATCCTGGCTGAATGAGAATGAGTCCGACTTTAAAAAAAACGAAACTGGGATCAATGAACTTTCGTCCTTAAATGAGTTCATATCAGATGCCCTTTACAATCTCACATACTCCTGCCTGCTGATTCCCCGCTTCGGTCCACATCAACTGACCAATGAAAGAGAAAAGCAGATTGCAGGATGCATCAAGAATATTCATACATCCAAAGGTTGGCGGCTTGAGGTGCTTAAGGTCCGGCCTGAATATTTACTCTGGGAATCAAACTTTCCCCCCAACATTACCCCAAGCAAACATATTGACATTATTCGAAAAGAAACCTCCAGATTAATGTTTGATAATTTCCCAACATTTAAAAGGGAAAACCCCTCTGGTGATTATTGGGCGCCTGGGTACTTAATTGTGGGAGGAAAAAATGCCATTTCAGATCAACTTGTTTCGGCTTTTCTAACACAAAATCGTAAGAAGCATGGGGTTGGCGTGGTTGATTCAAGGTCCACTAGGGAAAATATGATTCCACAATATCCCTTCCAAATGGCTTAGATAGACGAATTACTGGTTTTTAATTCCGGTTTGGGTCGAATGAATCTTTTATTCCGACTATTTGAGAAGATGATATATAATACTGATATTAATGTTCAACAATTGTGTTGTCTGAATCATAAATTGATCAGGATCGATTCGGTCTTTTCTGAGTAAAGGATTTGAGCCATGCCTGATATAACACAACATAGGATTGGGGAAATATTGCGTCGGGTTTTTGAATTGCTTTGGTTCGAACCGGATGGTTTGCCGGTTCGAGATATTTTCGAATATGTTCAAAAAAATACACAATTAACGGAATATGAAAAAGGTGCTTTTCCTTTCGCAATAAATTCGCCCAGATACGAAGTTCTTTTACGCGTGGCGACCATTCCATTGGTTAAAGCCGGTTGGCTTGTTAAAACTCCCAGAGGGCGCTGGTTTATAACTGAAAAAGGTCGCAGAGCCAGTAAACAATATACCGGTGCCGAGCAATTCTTCGAGGAAGCTATTCGTCAATATAGGGATTGGAAATTAAACGAAGAGAAAAGATTACGCCACATTAATTCCATCGAAAAATATGAAGCACAAGAAAACTCGTGGCATCAGATCAAGCAATTTGTTCAAGGGATGGGAACTTTAGAATTTAATAACATGGTCAGTGAACTCTTGCAAGCAATGGGATATTACATTGCCTGGGTTGCTCCTCCTGAAAAAGAAAAAGGGTTGATTGACATGATCGCTTCTTCTGATCCATTGGGGATGAGATATCCACGGATTGTTGTACACGTAAATCATAAGGGCCAGGTCATGACACAGGAAGGTCTGGAAATGGTGCTGTCAGATCTCAGGCCGGAAGACCATGGGATAATCATTTCATCGAGCGGTTTCACCAATCAGGTGAAGGAAGAGGCTTTTTCATTGAATTCGCCAGCCATCTTTCTCATCGATCTTGAAACTTTTGTCGAATTATGGGTGGAGAATTATTCTAAATTAAGCGATGAAGCCCGACATAGCTTTCCCCTTAGTCCGGTGTATTTCTTGTCGGCACCAGAATAAAGAATTCCATTACCCCCTGACCGCCTCATCCACCTCCCCCAGTGCCAGATCCAGCACCGAAAAACCCTCCTGCAACTGCGCTTCCGTGATCGGCAGCGGCGGGATAATTAGTATGGTATGCCAGTGGGTGTAGACATACAGGCCATGTTCCAGGCAGGTCTTGCGCAGGCGTGCCATCTCCGGGCTGGACCTATTCCAGGGGGCCAGCGGCTCCTTCGTTTTTCTATCCCTGACCAGTTCGATGATCCCGAACAGCCCGATCGAACGCACCTCCCCCACCGAGAGGTGCGCTTCGCCCAGGTCCTTCAACATGCGGTTTAACCGTGGACCCATTGCGGCGGCGTGCTCCACCAGCTTGTCATCCCGCAGTACATTGATATTCGCCACGGCTGCCGCCAGCGAGATTGGGTGGGCGGTATAAGTTAATCCTGACTCGAAGGTACGCTCGTCGAAAGCCGCCGCGATCTCCGGTTTCATAGCCACTGCCCCCAATGGCGCATACGCCGATGTAAGCCCCTTTGCCATGGTCATAATATCCGGAATGACATTCCAATGATTCACCGCGAACCATTTGCCGGTCCGACCAAAGCCGCTCATCACCTCGTCTGCGACCATGACGATCCCGTAGCGGTCGCATAACGTGCGCACACCTTGCATATACCCCTCCGGCGGGATGATGATTCCGTTCGTGCCGGTGACCGATTCGATCAGGATGGCTGCAATCGTCTCCGGACCCTCGTACAGGATGATCTCCTCCAGATGGTTCAGATAATCCTGGCAGAACTCCGCTTCCGGAATGTCCGGGTTCGTGCGGTGGAAGGTGGAACGGTAGCGGTACGGGTCGAGGAAATGCACCACACCCGGCATCAGTCCGGGTTCCCAGGCCACCCGGCGAGGGTCGCCGGTAAGTGCCATCGCCCCGGCGCTCGCGCCATGGTAGGAACGGTAGCGTGTCAGTACCTTGTAGCGCCCGCTGTAACCGCGCGCCAACTTGACGGCATTCTCGTTGGCATCCGCCCCGCCCAGTGTGAATAAGACTTTGGTTAATGCACCGCCCGGTGAAACCTCTGCCACCAACTGGCTGGCAATTGCCCGCACTTTGGTCGCCATTCCGGGAGCGGCATAAGGCAATTCACGCGCCTGCGCCACCATCGCCTCCACCACACGCGCCTCCCCATGGCCGATGTTGACGCACATCGTCATCGAGTTGAAGTCCAGGTAACGCTTGCCGGCGGTGTCCCAGAAATAGACACCCTTGGCAGTCTTAACCGGCAGCGGGCTCACTTTCGCCTGCGCCGACCAGGTCCAGAAAGCGTGCTCTTTGGAGAGCGGCAGGATCTCATCATCGGGTAGATCGAACATGGTCACCTCATTCCTCTTGGGAATTATAATCCCCCTGCCGGCTGCTCTTGTGACAGTTATCTTTTAGATGACAGCCGCATGCTAATCATTGATTTAGGATGGTTTCGATGTAACCCACTCACCCTTTTCCTTCCCTTATATACGCATCGTTGTGATCGGCGTGACCGGCTGCGGCAGATCGGTGTTGGCCGGGCAATGGTTGGGTTAGTTTAATAATAACTTTCATCTGTCCAAGGAGGACGGATTGTCTTCTTGTAAATCAACCGGTTTCAAATCGTCCGCTGAATTATTAACGGTCGTATGGCCCGGATATAAGGTGGTAAGTGTAATTTTGCCAAGGTAGATAACTACGAATGTAAATGCAAGTTGAAGCAAATAACCGGGCACGTTACTTATTTGAAATAGATAATTTTCGTAGATGAAAAAAGAGAGGAGATTGATAAAAACAGGAATCAGGAAAAATTCCGGGAAATAAAAACCAAACACAATCGACAGCGCATCCCCCGCATATAAATACCGGTCATGCATTCTGGGCAGGAAATAAGGCATGAAGACGACCGACACTAGAGCAAGTAGGATCAGAGCTGAACGGGTCATTTTCACGCGACTCTTATAGATGCCGGCAACATAAAGAAAAATCATTCCGACAGCGATAACAAGCGTGTCACGCGAGAAGAAACTGAACAAGCTGTTGGGCAATTGGTAGTATAAATTGGGGAAGTTCAGCTCAAAAGAGGGGAACTCGGTTGTTTCATATAGATAGATTGTCAGCAAATCCCAGATCGGCCGGCCAGCGATCCAGGCGGGGATGCACAGCACAAAATAAACGGCTGGTATCAGGAGTATTTGTTTCCATGAAATTTCCCGCTTGAGCAACAGTACCAGCAGGAAAGGGGCAAAGAAGATTGACTGGAATTTTGTCGAGAAAGCCAGCCCGAAGGCCAGGCAGGCCCACCAATTTTGTTTCTTAAGGATAAAATACAGGCTCGCCAACAGGAAAGCTGTGGTTATGCTATCGGTCTGCCCCCATACTGAACTGTTCAATAATATTGTTGGAGCAAATAAAAACGCAAATGTAGCCAGGTAAGGGATTGGACCCTGTTGGAATTTTAACCTGATTATCTTATATACAAATAAAGCCTCCACTAGGTCAAACGTGACAGAAACGACTTTTAATGCAGATACATCCACTAATTTCGGAAATAAGATCGACACAACGTATAACAAATATAAATACAAGGGTGGATAATTATATCCACCAGTAGTATTTACATTAAGCAAACCAACTGCAGAAAAGCCATGTGTCTTTACTGTATCGTACCAAATACTATTTTGTAGGTAATCCCCGGAAATAAAACTTCTTGTAAAATATCTGAAAAGCAAGGCTAAAAAGATGCCTACTATGACTAGAACGAGATCGTCAAGATGGATGGTTTTAATTTTCAGGTAGATGCTGGTAATAATTTTCTTCATGAATTGTCTCCTACCCATAACAAATAGTCTATCTTCAAAACCATTTGTTATTATAATCTTCCTCAATCAAAGAAAGCAATGAACCTTTTCGAAAATTAAAAATACGGTTCTTCTATGATTTTCGGATCGATACCACATGGTTTCCGGGAATGATATAATTCTCCATAAAATGTCCGATTTGATTCAACCGGGAATAGCTGATTGCCAGGGTCCCCTCCATCCGGAAGCCATTCATGGCATGGAATTGTTCAACCAGGGCCGTTATTTCGAAGCGCATGAAGCGTTTGAGGCAGCCTGGCGGGCTGAATGCGGCCCACTGCGCGACCTGTATCGCGGCATACTGCAGGTGGGAGTGGTCTACCTGCATATCACCCAGTATAACTACCCCGGTGCGCTTAAAGTCTACCAGCGTTGCCGGAAATGGCTGGAGCCCTGGCCAGAGACCTGCCGGGGTGTGGAAGTCGGCCAGCTCAGACAGGACCTGGAGACCGTTATGGCCGCGCTTCAGAATCTTGGGCCGCAACACATCCTCGAGTTTGACACCTCCCTGCTAAAACCAGTCCATTATCGACTGAGTGTGCAATCCTAGCGGGATCGTAGGTACGGCTTCAGCCGTTCGGTGTATCAGCAGCTACACTGCTCGATCATTATTTCAAAAAACGAGGTTCCATGAACGCTGCACTCCCCTTCTCCGGCAAAACCGCCCTCGTCACTGGCTCGGGACGCGGCATTGGGCGCGCTATCGCCCTGCATCTGGCCCGCAACGGGGCGGATGTAGTGGTCAACTTCTTCCGCAATCGCTCTCCTGCCGAGCAGACCGCCGCAGAGATCGAGAAACTGGGCCGGCGCGCCCTGTTGGTCAAGGCGGATGTGGGCGATCTGGAGGATCTGAACCGGCTTTTCGCTGAAACCGGTCAGGCTTTCGGCGGTCTGGATATTTTCGTCCACAATGCCGCCTCCGGCTATAACCGTCCTGCCCTGGAACAAAAACCCAAAGGCTGGGAATGGACCATGAACATCAATGCCCGCTCGCTGTTATTCGCCGCTCAGCTCGCCGTCCCGCTGATGGAACAACGCCGCGGTGGGAGCATCGTCAGCCTCACCAGCCCGGGCTCCGGCCGGGTCATGCCCGATTATGTATTGGTCGGCGCCAGTAAAGCCGCCATCGAAGCGCTGACACGTTATCTGGCAGTCGAACTCAGCCCCAAAAATATCGTCGTCAACGCGGTCTCCCCTGGCATCGTCGAAACCGACGCCCTCAAGCACTTCGACGGGCTGCGCCAAGATGAAGGTCTTATCCAGAAAGCCATCGCCTCCACACCCGCCGGGCGGCTGGTGACGCCCGAGGATGTGGCCGGAGTGGTCGGATTCCTTTGCACAGCAGCCGCCTCCATGATCCGCGGGCAGGTCATCGTGGTGGACGGCGGGTATATCCTTCCCGTAAATTGAAATGCGACGGATTGAGAAGATTTAGCCGTAATTCATGTACTGCCTATCCAAATTCCAAGGTTAAATGTGATAGAAATCCTATTTGCACTGGCACTTTTTTTGTTTCTCAGTCTTTCATATTATGGTTGGAGTAAAGTATTAGCAACCATTCTGAGAGTCGGCAAAGTTCCCCCAGACAATCTATGCATGTCAATCTGGTTGGGATGGGCATTCACTCTTTTCCTTTTCCAGGTTTTGAATTTTGTTTTTCCAATAACCGCTTATGTGGCAATCCCCATCTTTCTGCTTGGAGTAGTTCTCTCTATTCCCGAGCTAATTTATTGGCTGAAATACTTTTTCAAGCGCCTCAAGGGATTCACATCCATTCAAATAATTACAACATTCCTTATTACATTCTTTTTTCTGAGATTAGGTACCTGGGTCACTGCAAGAGCGATGCTTGCTCCTACCAATTACGATACAGGTCTATATCATCTTGCTTCAATTCGTTGGATCAACTCCTATCCAATTGTTCCAGGACTCGGCAATCTCCATAGTCGTTTAGCTTATAACCAGTCCTTTTTCGTTTATGTTGCAGCGCTCAATTTCTATCCGTTTTTTGGGTATGGGCGCTCCATCGCGAATAGCTTTCTATTTATAATTCTCATAGGGACAGAATTCATCTCATTTCACTCCAAATTATCAAAACGTGGATTGCTCAAAAAACATCCATTTTTCTATGCACCAGACTTGTTTATTATTCCAGTTCTTGCGTTTCTTGCGATTGAATCAAACGGATTAGCCTCCCCGACACCCGATCTGGCCTCCACGATCCTACAAATTGCCATTTTTGTGGAACTATCGCATGGAATATCACAATGGCGTGAAGGGCAGAGGGATCAAGATTATAGAGCTTTAGTTATTACCATTTTGGCTGCCACTGCCGTTACTGTCAAGTTAAGTAATTTGGGTTTTTCCGCATTCAGTATAGGGATTATTCTTTTATATGAATTGCTGACTACCTCCTCCAATATTCGAAGGGTTGTTCGAATTATTCTACCGGTAGTTCCCGTCATATTGATTTGGATGGTAAGGGGTTATAATCTCTCCGGCACTCCCCTCTATCCCT
>JBEKEB010000002.1:0-60490 GCA_050014055.1 Anaerolineales bacterium
AGGCGTGGTGCGCAACGCCGGGACGCATGCCGCCGGGGTGGTCATCTCGGACCGGGCGCTGGTGGAATACATGCCGCTGCACCGTCCCACCAGTAATTCCGAAGAGACCCCCATCAAGACGGTCACCCAGTTCGAGATGGGTATTCTCGAAAAGCTCAAGATGCTCAAGGTGGACTTCCTAGGCCTGGCCACCCTGACAACCATGGCGCGTGCGTGTGACCTGATCGAGCAGCGCCACGGCGTGAAATATACCCTCGGGAACATCCCCACTGACGACCCGGAGATCTACAAATTCCTGGGCGAGGGCAATACCATGGGTGTCTTCCAGTTGGAAGGTTCGGGCATGACCAAGTGGCTGGTGCAGATGAAACCCCAGACACTCGACAACATCATCGCAATGGTGGCGCTCTTCCGCCCGGGCCCGATGGAATTCATCCCGGATTACATCAGCCGCATGCACGGCGATTCGCCGGTGGAATACCGTCACCCGGCCATGCAGCCGATCTTCCAGGACACCTACGGCATCCCGCTCTACCAGGAACAACTTATGCGCGCCGCCGTCGAGCTGGCCGGGTACACGCCGTCCGAGGCAGATGACTTGCGCAAGGCCATCTCGAAAAAGAAAAAGGAAGAGATCGAGAAACACCGCCAAAAATTCATTCAAGGGTCCGTGACAAAGGGAATTCCGCGCGAGACCGGCGAGGCCATTTTCACCGATTGGGAGGAGTTCGCCCGTTATGGCTTCAACAAATCCCACGCGGCCGACTACGGCGTGCTGGCAGTCCAGACCGGTTTTCTGAAGCTGCACTATCCTGCGGAATATATGACCGCCCTGCTCTCGGTAACCAAGCACGAGACCGACAAGATGGCACTTTACATCAACGATGCCCGCAGTATGGGGGTGGAGGTGCTGCCGCCGGATGTGAATGCCAGCGCGTGGGACTTTGCCATCGAGGACCGGCCCGGCCAGGCCTCCGCCATCCGCTTTGGACTTGGTGCTATTAAGAACGTTGGCCAGGGACCGGTTGAAATCATTTGCCAGGCGCGTGCGAAAGGCGGGTCCTTTGAGAACCTGAACGAGTTCGCTGCGCGCGTGGACCTGCGCACGGCCGGCAAGCGTGCCCTGGAAAGCCTGATCAAGGTGGGGGCGATGGATAGGTTCGGTTCGCGGGCTGCCATGCTTGAAACCCTGGATCGCCTGGTGGCAGTCAGTTCCTCTCAATTCCGCGCGGCCGAGACCGGGCAGTTGTCGCTCTTTGGGGCGCACACTGGCGTTACCGAAAGTGTCAGCCTGCCGCTTGTCCCGGAGTCTGATCGACGCGAGACGCTGGCCTGGGAACGCGAGCTGATCGGCATGTATATGGGCGAGCATCCGCTGGCGGCCTACATGAAAGAGATTCGTCAGGTGGTCACGCACTTCTCCAGCAACCTGGGCGAGGCCGCCCACGAAGAAAAAGTGCGTGTGGCTGGCATGGTGACTGCCATTCGCCCGCACCAGACAAAGACCGGCAAGATGATGGCCTGGGTCACGCTCGAAGACTTGACCGGAAATATCGAGCTGGTGGTATTCCCGCGCACCTGGGAGAAATTCCAGTTTGCCCTGGAAATCGGCGGAGTGATCCTGGCCGAAGGGAAAGTGGACGCCCAGTCCAGCCCGTCGAAGGTGCTGGTGGACAACATCCGCACCGAGATCATGCTGACCGAACCCGCCCAGACCGGAGTCGGGACACCCCATCCTCGCCTGGATGGGGCAGGGAAAGAACCGAGCCAGATGTTTCTGCAACCGCAGCCCCGTCCTGCGGAGCGCAAGCCGGTTGCTCCGAACCCGCAAGGCGGTAGCGGGACTCCCCCGGCATATCGGAAACCCGCCATTCAGCCCCAACCCATTTCCGGGATGGATGATGAACCGCCCGAAGATCCGCCCGATTGGGAAAAAAACCAACCTGGCCAGGCTGCTTTTGTTGAACAGTCGTTGGCTGCCAACGATCAGGGATTAGCGGTCAGCAGCAGGCAGCCAGAGGTCGGCAATCAACCAATATTGGATGAACCCGCCTCGGGACACGATCAATCCACAATCAACAATCCTCAATCCTCTATTAATTATTTCCCGCCGGTAATCCTGGCCACCCCCAAGCTGCCCGCGACGAGCCTGCCTGTCCGGATGAGTGATGACCACCCACCCCAGATGGTCACGGTAATCCTGCGTTCCAGCGGGGATTCAGAGCGTGATATCCGCCGCATCAGCCGGTTGCACGGCACCTTCATTTCCTACCCCGGCAGGGATCGCTTTGCTTTTCAGATCTTCGAAGAAGGGCGTGGCCAATTGATCGAGTTCCCCAATGACACTACGCATTATTGCCCCGAACTGCTGACCGTGATCAATGATGCTGTGGGGGAGGAGAACCTGCGCGTGGAGCCGATCCTGTACCAATGAACCGTAGTAAATTGTAGTGGCGACTTCAGTCGCTCCCTTAGGGAAACCCCAATCCCTGATTAGTTGCGCCTTGGTTTCGTCGTACCTCTCGCAATCCGCCTGCTGGCATAACAATGCCAGCGTTTCTTAATTCAGGTTTCAGTACAGTGAACAGCTTCTACAACGGCATCTCTTGGAAGAACACATTACCGTCTGCAATTATTACGAAATTATTGTATTTTGGATTATTTAGATATATAATATAAGAAAATAAATTGAAATACAGGAGCAACCATGCAAACCAGACTAAACCCGTACTTAAGCTTCAAGAGTAATGCACGCCAGGCCATGGAATTTTATAAGACTGTCTTCGGTGGCAAGCTTCAACTGAAAACATTCAAAGAATATCATGCCTCTCAAACCCCGGACGAAGATGATCTGATCATGCATGCAGAGTTGAATGCAAGCGAGAGCCTGCTTTTCATGGCATCGGACACTCCCGCACGGAATGAGTTCCATCCCGGGACAAACATGAGCATGTCGCTGACCGGCGAAAATGAAAAAGAATTACGAACCTACTTCCAGAAGCGGTCGGCCGGGGGAAAGGTAAGCATGCCGCTTGAGAAAGCTATGTGGGGGGATATGTTTGGCATGTGCACGGATAAGTTCGGTATCAACTGGATGGTGAGCATCACCGCCAAAAAGGCATAGCGCTCGAGAGGTTAACTAATTTGGTGGGAAAAAAGAGCTCACCATTGCAGCAGCGACTTAAGTCACTACTACTCCCCAATACCCTGTTTCCTGATCTCTCCGCAGCGTTCGCAATTCTCCTGCTGGCATAACAACGCCAGCGGGTCCTTTTTTACCAGCGTAATCACCACTTTGAACAACATCACCAGCGGCACCGCCTGCACGCCCGCCGGGCCGATCTGCACCTTGCGGGTGTACTTTTCCATTTCCGGGGCAATGGCCTGGAAACCGGCCGAATCGCCCGGGAAACCCGGACATTCCACCACGCCTTTTGGAGTCAGCGCCCAGCGCAGGAACTGCCGCCGTCCGGACAGTTTTTCGGCATAGTGGATGCTGGTATTGACGGTATGGTTTACGCCTATCAACACCACCCAGCCGCCCTCTTTTTCCAGCGCGGCCAGAGGGCCCAGCGGGTCGGCGATTGTTTGTGCCTTCAGGAGATTACCTGCATTTATCCCGGCAAATGACTGGATCGGATGGATCGATCGTTTGGCGTGCGGGTGGCTGCGGAAGGTCTCAGGGATGATGCCCATCAACGGGTCGGCTGGCATCCGGGGGGTGAAGAACTCGGCCATCCGGTTCTGGTCCTCGCCGGTGCCGTAGGTCATGGCATTGTGGGCCGGTCCGGTTAAAGGCGTCAGCATGGTTTTGTAAGTAAAGGCCGGCACGAGCACGCTCTGGAAAACCCCTGCCAGTGCATTGACCACAGTCTGCGCGCCGCCTTCCACCTCGCCGAAAGACTTCAGCGACGAATGGACGATGACGGGCGCGTTCCCCAGGCGCAGCTCGCGCAGGCCCAGCAACAGATCCCGCAGGCGCACAGTCATCTCAGCTGCACAACTCCAGGATATGCCTGACTACATTACCCGTCTCTTCCGGCTGGACGTGATAGACCCGGATGCCGGCCTCGGATAATTCATAGGCTGCCAGGGCCGATAACGCCGCCAGCCCGGCCTTGCTGGTGAAATAGGCTGCCCGTTTTTCCGTTCCTTTGGGTCGCTCGCCCACATGCACGATCACGCCACCGCCTTTTTCTTTCATGATCCGCCCGGCCGATTGTGTCAGCAGGAAGGCCCCGTTCAGGTTCACGTCCTGGGTGCGCTGCCAATCCCAGTCATCCATTTCGAGCAAACTCTTCTGTGGTTCCACCTCGGCGCAGTTGACCAGGATGTCGATTTGTTTGAAATCATCCAGCACGGCGTTTAGCAGTGTTTGAACCGTCATCTTCTTGGCGATGTCTTCAACATAGGCTTTGACCTGCCCGCCTTCCGCCAGAATATGCGCCACGGTTTCATCCAGGTTGACCGGCGAAATGTCGTTGGCGGCGACCAGCGCCCCCTGCCTGGCAAAGGCTTCCGCAACGTCGCGCCCCGTCCCTTTTCCTGCACCGGTTACCAGGATGACTTTATTCCCAAATTTGCCCATACGATGATTATAACTCGCCTTTTATTCGCTTTCTCTAACATAAAATCTATCTTCCGCTTTCATCTTTCTTATACACGCCCGGTATCATAAGCACAATTCAATTGCATAACATTCCGAATGTGAAACCATTCAAAAGGAGTTTGAAATGACATACTTTATTACCCCCAACCCGTACCAAATTGCCCAACGCTGGGCCCGCATGGCTGGATATGAACCTTCCCGAGACCTTGGTCTGGCCGTGGATGTTCGTGAAGAAGATGATGCTTACATTCTCAATGCCCTGGTCCCCGGCCTGAAAGCCGATGACCTGAATGTTCAGGTTTTAGAGGATGTGGTCACCATCTCAGGCGAATTCAAGGATGAAGAGGCTGAATATCTGATGCGCGAATTGCCATATGGTTCATTCAGCCGTACCCTGCGCCTGCCGGTCACCCTGGACGCAGGCAAGGCCGAAGCAAAGATCACCGATGGCGTGTTGACCCTGCGCCTGGCCAAAGCCGAATCGGCCCTTCCCAAGACCATCAAGATCTCCGTCAAATAACCTCTATTTGCGAAACTGTTTTTCATCTCCCCTATCAGAGCGCCCGAAAGGCGCTCTGAACCTTTAATATCAGGTAAAATACTTGCATCTTTCTCTGGAGAAAACTTGTGCGAACGACCCTTGTCTTCTTTCTGATCATCCTGACCCTGCTGGCAGCCTGTGGTGGCCGCGCAGCCACAACCTCGATACCGGCAACTCCCACGGCAGCTCCGAACCCGACCGCCAGCCCGACTGCAACCATGCCCCTGGCCATCCTGGTCCTGCCGGCCGATATGGCCCAGCAGGATAAGGACAGTTACCAGACTCTCATCTACGGACTGACCCAGGCGAATGGGATGCGATTCCAGGTGCTGAATAGCCTCACTGCCGATGACCTGGCACTGGTAGGCCCTGCCTTGAAAGTGGTCATTGCCTTCCCGCCGGACCCGGGCCTGGCCGCGCTGACCGCTGCTGCTCCGGGTGTCCAATTCCTGGCCGTTGACATCCCGAACCTGGCAACCGCTCACAACTTGTCATCTATTGGAGCCAATGGCTTCCCGGTGGACCAGCAGGCCTTCCTGGCCGGTTACATCGCCGGGTTGGTTGCCCCGGAGTGGAAGGTCGGTATCCTGTCCCAGAAAGATAATCCCTCCGGTGACATCGCCGTGACCGCTTTCACTAACGGGTTCGTTTACTATTGCGGCTCCTGCCGGAACCCGCTTTTCCCCCAGCCGGCCGGGATTTATCCGGTTATAGTGCGCATCCCTTCGGATGCCAAACCCGGGGAATACACGGCCTACGCCGACCTATTGATCCAGAATGTTGTCAAGGTGGCCTATGTTTTTCCAGATGTGGCAACATCCGACCTCTTGAGCTATATGAGTCAAAAAAACCTGCTGCTCGTCGGTCAATCCCTGCCGAGTCAGACGCTGGCACCCCAATGGATTGCCAGCATCCAGCCGGATGAGATCACCGCCATAAAAAACATCTTCCCACAACTGGTTGCCGGTAAAGGCGGGCAGGTTGTCCCCACTCCGCTCATCCTGGCCGATGTCAATTCCAACCTGCTTAGCGCCGGGAAACTGCGCCTGGCGCAGGATGTGCTGGATGGCCTGCAGAACGGCACCATCGGCACAGGCGTCAGCCCCTGATTGATTGCCAGATTCTCCAATTGCGGCTATAATACCGCTTTGCTCCCTGGACAATGAGCCCAGGGACAGGCTGACGGGGCGTGGCGCAGTCCGGCTAGCGCGCTTGCATGGGGTGCAAGAGGTCCCGGGTTCAATTCCCGGCGCCCCGACTGGAGACCGCTTACATAGCTGCCTTAAGGATGTAAGCGGTTTGGTTTTCTGTGTTTTTTCATTTTTCGCAGAACCGCAGATACGTAACATCGTTGTCCTTTCCATATGCCTCCTCGAAAATAAAAACTCCCGGAATCCACCGGGAGCCATTGGAAAGGCAAAAACATAGAAGCCATCCGCCGGCTACATCGGTGGTTTGGTGAGGGCTGGTAGGTGTTAACGCACTTATCAGCCCGATTTGTTAGTTACATTATACAGCGTATATAAACTATTTCCAACTTCTCTTTTCAATTTCTATGGAGTCTATTGAAGAGCCAGTATGGACGTGCTACCCCTGCAAGTCATGCTCGGTCATGTCAGCTTGGATATGGTTCAACATTATGCCCAAATGGTGGACGATGATTTATTACAATCTCATCGTGCACACTCTCCGATTGATAATATGACGTGCCTCCTATAAATTCAAGGTTTACTACAAACCATTTACCCCCTTCTCAAAGCCCGAGAAAATATTTTTCCGGTTTTTTAGGAATTTTGTTCTTATCCACCTATCAAAGTCCGATTCAACTCGGAAAATTAGATAACGAAATTGACATGATATTGATAACGACCATACAGTCTACAAATAGTTTCCTTTTTTGGCAAATTTGTCCTTCCAAAATATTATCTATACTAGTCTTGGTGTTCTACTTCTATTATTTTAATTAGGGTAAGCTAGCTTTCTGGTTCTGCCTGCTCATTTTTTCTTTATTGCTCGTCGGGAGGAACTGGCAGAGTCATGCCTCCCGTAAACATCGGCTTCTGTTCTGACTTCACCCGGCTTGCTCTGCCTGCTCGTGCGGTTATCACTGGCTGTTGCAAGCCCCAACCTGCCGAATTACTCGCCTGTTGAAACGCATTGATGCCGCGTCGGCTCTAGTTGGGCGTTCGGACCTTCCCAGTACCGTTTATCGCTCGGTCAGCGTCTTGAATTTTTGGCCTATCCCTGACCCTTTCAGGTCGCTGTTTCCAGTAGGGACTTGGGTGATAACTTGCGTCATAATTCCGGAAGGCCAGTCCCGGCAAGTGTCGCCATCAGTAGCACTCACTTGCAAGTTTGCCCTTGTAATTCTTTAGTGCAGGCTTCGGGCAGGCCTGCGCGTTGTTTTTATTTCTCCCCTGAACTTTCTATCCTATCTAAATACAAAACCCCTAAAGTAAGGCTAATTGAACAGGCTGATTGATATATTCCAGAGCCGGCTCCACTGTAGGAATAGTCTTCGGTGTTGGGTTCTTTCCACCGGCCACATCCCAGCGACTAAGGGCAAGTGCACGTTGACGCTCGAATCCACCGCGCTGCAACTCCCAAGAATACCGCTTGAAATGTTCGAGCGTGCAAAAGTAAACGCACCCGTTGTCTTTGTCGGTTACTTCGATTTTTATCGCGCCGGCTTGCTCTGCCTGTGTAAGGTTCTCGACCGAAAAGGCAATTGCAGGAGGTTTACGCAAGAAGTGTTTACTGCCACTAATTCGCTTTTTGAATATCCCATTCTGAACTTTCCCAATTACCCGGCCATCAGATAGAAGAATTGGAATCCTGTTATTATTTTCTATTGTTACGTTAGGGGAAACTGTTGTATACTTCATATGGATAATCCTTTCTGTAAGAGAAGGTATTCCGTATTCCCCGCCGTGTGTCAGCATGGCGGGTTTTTTCTTAGCCAGCAGACGTGAATATTATGTCAGCCTCAGTTCCTGTTCTCGTGTTGGTGCTGTGACAAACTGGTCTGTTGCCAACAGCCCGCGGCGCTGATAGGCATCATGGAGTATCATCCGCACTGCTTCGCTTAGATTCACTCCTTCCTGATTGGCAATAACATTGAGGGCATAGATTTCTTTGTCATTAGCCCGGAAATGTATAAAACCCTGTCGTTTTGTATCCATAACTTTCTCCTTTGGGTTAAATAAAAACGCCTAGAAAGATATCTCGCCATTTTTTATATGGCTATTTTTATCTTCTAGGCTTTTTGAGGTGGTTAAAAATCTCTATTTACTACACAATTCTAAAGCACAACTGTGTAATACCACAAGGGTCAACTTGTTATGTTTCATTATAAATAGTGGCACGTGCGGCGCGCTATCCCCTCCGCATTATCTCTACGAATTACTGAAAAGGTGAGTAAAAGCAAGTATTTAGTTATAGGTAATATGAGTCTACTGAAATAATTCGTACTTTAACAACCCACGGCTAATAGTTTTGGTCTGGCAAACCCGTTCACATTTTTATGCTATGATATACATGCATTATTGTTTGTTTTTTTATCGAGTGCTTTCTCTAGTGTTGAAAATGGCATGACCCAGTAGGAAAGTGGAATATCGCTTTGGAGGATTTAAAATCTATTGCCCGCCGTTCTTGATAAAGCAAGTTGTTTGAGGAACCCCAATCATTCATATGGAGGAATAAAATGAAAAAAATATCAAAATGGGCATTAATTATTTGGTCAATCTTATGCCTTATTGGTATTTGCGTGGGACTCTTTAATTTAGCTAAAAGTTCTAACGCGCCACAAAATAATTTTGAGTCTGCTGGACAAGCAATGGGGCTTGGATGTGGTTTGGGTATTTGGTTCGTATTGTGGATAGCACTAGCAGGACCTGCATTGGTTGTATATCTTGTTTCTGGTAAAAAGGAATCCACAAAAGTCGAAATTGTTCAAACGCCAATACAATCAAAATTATGTCCAGAATGCGGTAAATACTATGTAGGTCAACCTAGATTTTGCCCTAACTGTGGACAGGAATTAAATCTTGTAAAAAAAGCTGCACCCAGCGAAATAAATATAACTACCTCTCAATTATTACAAGCCGCTCAACAACCTTCAGTTCGATTATGCCCTAAGTGCGGTCTACCTATGGAAATTAAAATAGCTAATAAAGGTGCACAACAGAGCGAAAAGTTCTATGTTTGCCCCAATTATGATAAGTGCAAACAATTTTTCCCCGTTGAAGGATGATTTATGATATTATCATAGTCGATAGCCCCTTACTATCTCAGCCCTTAACATCGGGGGGCATTTTTTCTTTGCCTTGATTCGCCAAGGGTTTTGAATATGATACCAGAAGACTTTCTTGCTCAAGGAATCGCAGCAGCAAAAGCGGGAAATAAACAGGAAGCCCGTCGGTTATTATATGCGGCCATTCGCGCTGCGCCCAACGATGAACGTACTTGGGGATGGTTCTATAATGTCTGCGAGAATGATGAGGAGCGCTTAGGTTGCCTAAAAGAAGTCCTGCGCATTAATCCTGGCAATGAAAAAGCCAAATTCCTATTACAAAAGCTGAGCGTTCAACAAAAACCAAATGCAGATTTAAGAGCACAAGTTGGAATTACTTCGACAATCCAATCACAATTAAAAAAGAAAGAAAACAAACGCTGGATTTTTTGGTTAGTCGGGGGTGTTGTTTTCGTGTTTGTTTTATTGGTTACCATACTTATAGGCAGTTATCTAATCAACAATGGCAACCAGCGAATAATTACAAATCTGCCAACACAGAAGGTGTTATCTAATTCAAGCGTTAGCATTCCTACAGTTACACAATCAAAAACATATTCCGGAAATTGGCAAACCAGTCTAGGAAAGTCGGCCTTTGATGATAGTCCAACAGTCGTTATAAGTTTGAACGCAGAAAGTCCAATTCAAGGTTGGCTTACCTCATATGTTCCGCAATTATCTCTTCGGTGTCAAGAACACAATATAGATGTTTTCATTACTACAGGAATGTCGCCTGCAGTTGAATATGGGATGAATGAAACGGCAACAATCCGTTTACGATTTGATAGCAGTCAAGAGATAACTACAATAGCCAACGAATCGACAGACGGGAAAGCCCTTTTCCTGCCTGCCCCGACACTTACGATTCGAGCGATGCTTTTAACAGATAAATTGGCATTCGGTTTCACTCCATTTAATGCCTCGCCTGTTGTGACTACCTTCAACCTTCAAGGTTTATCAGTTGTTATTAAACCATTAGAAGAGGCCTGTAATTGGAATGGTACATCAGCAATTCCGACGCTTTTACCAAATGAAAATCTAGCACCTCTACCTAGCGAAATTCCAACACCCTTCCCAACGCCAATTCCCACACCGACTTCATATCCTTTAGGTAGTTCAATCGTGATTAACAAATGGCAAACACAAGTCAAAAAGGTAATAACGGTTCCGACCATAAGTTTTAACAATGAAACGGAAAAAGCCGCTGGCCGATTTGCACTAGTGTTTATGTCTGTTACTAACCTTGATTTATCTCCTCAAACATTTGGTGCATATGGAATTATGCAAATCCAAGATTCCGATGGACGAAAATATGATGAGAACCCAGTTGCAAGCTTTGATGCGCAAATTCAATACAATACAGATATTGGTGCAGATATTAATCCGGATGCAACCGCGAACATAGTTGCGGCTTTTGATATCCCAAATGAAAGTGCATATTATTTATTAGTTCCCGGTTTGCTTGCCCCTCAAAATGGTGTAAGTCTAAAGCTCAATATTCCATAAATATGCCTGATGGTTTAGTTGCTCAAGAAGTTGCTACTTAGCAAACTAAATATCAGAGCCGGCGATTTTGCCGGCCCTGACTTATAACTAAAGCCTCCATTTATCGGCAGGGGAAGCCCGCCGGTGGGCATTCTTAGCATCTGTCTTCACTAATTGAAGGTAGTGTCTGACCATATCCAAAGAACTATGCCCGAGTATCATCTGAAGTGTGAATATATCTCCATCGTTGCGTAGATATTCCACCGCAAATGTATGGCGCAAACGGTGAGGGTGGCAGTTTTTCATTCCAGCCTTATCGCCCAAGTCTTTCAGCAAGAGCCGGATGGCACTGGCATTCATACGCCGGCCTGCCGTAGTCTGGAAAAGCGGCTCATCCTGGTCTGCCTCAGGTCGCGTGGAGAGATAACGCCAGAGTACGCGCCGCGTGGCTTTCCCCAGCGGGATAACCCGGCTCTTCGTTTTACGTTGAGAATTGCCGTAAGGCACAACAAATATTTCGCCGGTCTCAAGGTTTACATCCTTGATGTTCAGCCGGCCCGCTTCGCCCGTGCGAATACCTGTATCCAGTAGCAAGATAATAAGCGCAGTGTCCCTTTCGGCGGTCGGTCTTTTCATCCTGAACGCGTGCCGGCCATTGGTTGCCGCCAGCCGGGTATATTCTGCGCCTTCCATAAGCGCTCTAACTTCTTCTTCCGATAAGGGCATTATTTCGCGTGGATTATTGGGTGGGAGTTTCAGCCGCGCATCCGGTCTGGATTTCAAACCCAGTTCTTCTTCGGCCCAGCGAAAAAAGCGCCGGATGGCTTTCCAGTGGTTTTGGAGTGTGCTCCCTGAAAGTGGCGCTTTGTTGATGCCTTGCCGGCGTGGGATATAATCGCCCCGTAGGTAAGCAAAGTAACGGGTTAGGTCGATTGGCGCTATTTCTGACACATCCCGGTCGCCCAGGAAGCCTGTCAGTGTGGTGAGCATAATGCGGTAAAGGTCTACTGTTGCCGGCGAATATCCATCTGCCTTCAAGGTAAACAAGAAACCATCGAGAGCGCTTGTCAGGTTCATTTCTGCCCCCTTTCGGTCAACCGCAGCGTGCTTACATCGGTTGATTTTTTCCTGAACCGCAGACTCATAACATCGTAAAAGCGGTTTTGTAAGCGGTCCGCAGCAGTCCGGCTAGCGCGCTTGCATGGGGTGCAAGAGGTCCCGGGTTCAATTCCCGGCGCCCCGACACAATAGACTCCATTTCGGTGGGGTCTTTTATTTTAGGCCCGGGTTCCCCCGTCAGGGGACTTCGCATTTCCCGGCGCCCCGACACAGAAGACTCCGCGAACTGCGGAGTCTTTTGATTCCAGGCCCGGGTTCCCCCGTCAGAGGACTTCGCATTTCCCGGCGCCCCGACTGGAAGACTCCGCGAACTGCGGAGTCTTTTGATTCCAGCTTGGGTTTCCTCCTTGGGGAACTTTCTTAATCCAGCATGTTTGATCTCACTCTAAAAAGCCCGCCTCGTTATAATTCTTTCTGTAATTGCATAATCCACAATCCCCGGCAGGTTCTGGCGGGGTTGGCGCATCCAGCAATGTGACAACTCCTGTCAAGAATCCCAGGAAGGTGGCATCATCGCGGGGGATATCCATCCAGGTTGTCTTGGTCACAAAAGCTAATTCTCCATTCGGCATTCGCTCGAAGCTATTGGGTGTGATGATAAAAAGGCCAAGATGGGTAATGGGCGATATGAAGAGGGCGCCGGGGGCCGGGTTTTCCAAAGCGTATGCGTAGGCCGACAACTGCCGGCTGTAGAAAGCCGCTTTTTCTTCAGACGCGTCGGATGTCTTGTAATCGATAATGCCGTAAGAGCCATCCTCAAAGGCCATGATCGCATCGAACCGGCCCTTGATGACGCATTGGGCGGAAGTATCCGGAAAGCTGATCGGAATGGACTTGACCCACTTCTCCCTATATTTCACGATCCCTGCAGGCAGGTCAGGGGATATTTCTCTTGAAGGTTTATCCAGGTAATAATTACTGGTCAGATCGCCCATTTTTCCGAACATACCCGGAAATGGCCCCCTGTAAACAATATTATGTTTTACCTTGAGATAAAAGCATCGTTTGCAGCCGTCCCACAGAAATGTGAGATCTGACGGGCTGAGGTTATAAGCGGTCATAAAAGGGTTACCACCCGCCTGTTTTCAACCGATTCCTTAATTCATCCTGCAGGGATGCCAGCATTTCCTTGAAGGCTTCCATATATGCAGGGTTTTTCGTTGCCTCTGCCTCCAGGCGTCCCAGTAAATATACCATCCAGGATTGCCAGGTGCGCGGGTTGCCGTACATTTGCGCTATTTCCAGTGCGGTTTTATTAAGAATATCACGGAGATCGTCTTCATTACTTGTGCTCATAGGTCATTCTCCTGAAGTGAAAAGAATAGCTAAAGGTTGTAACATGGCTTGCTTGTATTGTAGCACTTTAGCTGTTTTCAAGGAATTGTCCCCAACACCTCTCATTTTTTGTTAACTTCTGCGGTTCCCAGAGGGCCCATACGGGAGAGGCTTTGCCCTTTTGAGACGCGATATAATACCCGCTAAATGAAGCGAAGGATTACCATGTCTAATTGGAAAAAAATATTGGTGTTTTTGATGCCGGTGGTTTTTGCAGTCTATCCAGTCCTGGCCATTTTCTCCCATAACTTGCAAATACTAAAATTTTCCGACATCACATTGCTTTTAATTATCGTAGTCATTCTTGGGGCTGGACTGACATCTTTATTTCTGCTCATCTTCCGCGATATTTCAAAAGCCAGCCTAGTCGCAATTTGCTGGCTGGCCATATTTTTTAGTTACGGCCAGGTCTACAATGTGATCCATAAATCACTGGGTATCAATATTGGTCGGAATGCGATCCTCCTGCCAATCGCTTTTGGGCTTATGGCGCTTTCATTGATCTGGATATGGAAGCTGGTCCGGGATTCATCCTGGCTGGTTACCTTATTCGGTTCGATGATCGTTATCTTGTGTCTGATGAGCTCTTATTCGATCGTACGTTATTATTTTTCAACCGGTAATATTAAACCTGTCGCACAGGCAGCCGCCCCCGTACCTGCGCAAACGGGCGTGAGCCCCAACATCTATTACATCATTCTGGATGCGCATGGACGCCAGGACATGTTGCAGCAGCTGTACGGGTATGACGATTCCGGGTTCATCAATTTCCTGAAAGCCAGGGGTTTTTTTGTGGCCGACTCGAGCCACTCCAACTATCCATTTACGGTGCTCTCGCTTTCGTCATCGCTGAATATGCAGTATCTGGATACAATTGGCACACCCAATGTTTCTGCTGCCGCGAATTGGACCTACCTCGATGGAAAAGTCAAGGACAGCCAGGTTCGTGCGATCCTGGCGCAGCAGGGCTACAAATTTGTCTCTTTTAATAACGATTATCAAACAACTGCAACAGATGCTGATATTTATTATAATTATGACGCCACCGCAAGCGCGACTGACACCAAAAGTGTGCTGGGGATCAGCGAAATTGACCAGATGTTCCTTTCCTCCACCATGGGGCGTGTCATTATCGACCTTGGGCTGTTATCGAAAGCAACCAATGATCAGCAACAGTATAAATTCCATTATTTGCAGATAAAGTATATCTTTACCACGCTTTCGGAAACGCCCAGTTTGCCGGGCAAGAATTTTATTTTTGCCCACATCATTGCCCCGCACCCTCCCTTTGTCTTTAATTCCGACGGGTCTTTCAGACCAAACTCTTTTCCCTACACGTTGGGTGATGGGTCTGGCTTTCCTGGGACAAGTCGGGAATATATTACTGGCTATCACGATCAGGTCGAGTATATCGACCAGGCCGCGGAGAATCTGATCACAGATATTCTGTCACGCTCAAAAACTCCTCCGATCATCATCATCCAGGGCGATCATGGTCCACGTGCCTTCATGGACTGGAATTCAGTCGAAAAAACCAACCTAAATGATTGCATGAGCATTTTGAATGCGTATTATTTCCCGGGCATTCAATCCAATGCGCTGTATGCTTCCATCACCCCGGTCAATTCTTTTCGGGTACTATTAAACGAATATTTTGGAATGAATTTGCCGCTCCTGCCAGACCAGAGTTACTTTGCCACCTTGAACAACCCGTTTGATTATATTAACGTGACCGCCAGATTAAAAAAATGATTTCTGGCAGGAACGGTATTACGTGCTAGTTCTATATACGAGGTAATAACAACTGACCTGTCGCTCTTCCAGGAGAAGCTCCCATGGAAATCATACCGAATGTCCACCTCATCCCCAAAACCGTCGCCAACCCCTACTTGCTGATTGACCCGGATGGCCTGACCTTGATCGACGCCGGTCTGCCGGGCAGCCATAAGAAGATCCTGCGCTATATGGCCGGCCTGGGCTACGCCCCTAAGGACCTGAAGCGTATCCTGATCACCCATGCCGATTTCGACCATGTCGGCGGTCTGGCTCCGCTTAAAAAGGCCACCGGGGCGCGCCTTTACGCCAGTCCGGTCGAGGCCCAGGCCATGGCGGAAGGACATCCCTCGCGCCCGGTCAGGCCCCGCAGAACGATTACCAGGTTTTTATTCGGTCTGATGGCCGGCCTGTTCAAACCTGCCCGCATCCAGGTGGATGAAATGCTATCGGATGGGCAGATTCTCCCGGTGCTGGGCGGGCTGCGCGTCATCGAGACCCCCGGCCATACCCCCGGGCATATTTCGCTGTTTGCCGCCTCCGCCGGGATCCTGTTCTGCGGCGATTCGATCGTCTCGGGCGAGGCCGGGCTGCGCGGCTCCAGCGGGGCCAATAACTGGGACCAGGCCAAATCGGATGAGTCGGTTCGCAAGCAGGCCGCCCTCGGGGCGCGCATCCTCTGCTGCGGGCATGGCCCGGTTGTCATGGATGCGGCTGGCAAATTCCCGCAAATATAGTTTTTTCTTTTCATGTCATGCATGGGCGGCAGGTCCTCCTGCCGCTCATTTTTTTCCTTGCAAGTGCTTGAGAATAATTTCGTGTTCGCTTGCCCTTCTCAAAACAGAACATTTGCGCTAATATTCAGATGCTTTTATTTTCCATGGTTCGTCTGTAATGTTTTCCTGTTCAATTCTGCCCTCTTCCTCCAAATGGGTACCTTTCCTCCTGCTCCCTCTTTCAAATGCAACCCTCCATTCGAAATATGTTTCGCCTATTCGTTCCTCGGAAAAATTATAAAAAGTGACCTAAATTCCCTCCCTATCCGGAAAGATTGTTCCCCTTGGCTCTTTCCAAATATGTACTTTCATAAATGGAGGGGCCGGGGAAAGTTCTCTGCCATGCGTGGGAACCTGGGTTTGGATCATTCGTTCCTCCCTTCGTTTCCGCGGAACGAATATGGCACAGGAAACTGCATTTCCATGGAAACAATGGCATCCGCGGTACAATTTGACCAGAGGTTTTTTAATGCATATTCTGGTGACCAATGATGACGGGGTGCAGGCTCCCGGCCTGCTGGCCCTTGCACAAGAATTACGCAGGCTGGGCAAAGTGACCGTCTTCGCCCCGGACCGCAACTGGTCGGCTTCCGGGCACGTTAAGACGCTGGACCGGCCGTTGCGGGTGCGGGAGGAGACCCTGGCAGATGGCTCCCCGGCTCTCTCCACAGACGGCGCTCCGTCTGACAGTGTGGCGCTGGCTCTGTTGGGGGTGGTCAAGGAAAAGATCGACCTGGTGGTTTCTGGCATCAACCCGCACGAGAACATTGGCCATGATGTGACCTATTCCGGTACCGTCACGGCCGCCATGGAGGCAGTCATCGGCGGAGTGCCGGGCATGGCCGTCTCGCTAAATGCGCCCGAGGGTTTCCAAGGCAGCCTGGATTACAGCACGGCTGCCGTAGTTGGCCGGCGCGTGGTCACCCGGATGCTGACCGGGGGGCTGCCACCAGGGGTGTTTTTGAACGTAAACGTGCCTTACCTGAAAGAAGCTGAGATTAAAGGCTTTATGATCACCCGCCAGGGGATGCGTGTCTACCGAGATGCGCTTGAACCCCGGGTTGACCCGCATGGCCGCCCGTATTACTGGATCGGCGGCCAGCCGCCTACCGCTCTCGATACGGCCGGTACCGATTTTGGCGCGATAAAAGCCGGCTACGTTTCCATCACTCCCCTGCAACTGGATATGACGGCTTGCCAGGCGCTGGAAGAAATGAAGCAGTGGGATTGGGTGTAGGCGGAATCCGTTTTCATCTTTCAATAAGGGTTCATCTGATGCAATTCACATCGCCTCCCGACCCCATCATCTTCAATCACCAGGTCTGGGACATCGTACGCCGGGTACCGCCTGGGTGCGTGACCACTTATGGAGAGATTGCCCGCATGCTGCCCCTGCCGGAAGGCATGGATCCCAAAGCCTACCAGGCCTTTGCACCGCGCTGGGTCGGCGGGGCCATGGCCGCTTGTCCCGGGGATGTGCCCTGGCAGCGGGTGATCAACTCCAAAGGGGGGATCAGCCCGCGCCCGGGTGCGCAGGCTCAGCGCCAGCTTCTCGAAGAAGAAGGCGTTCAATTCGACGAACGCGGTAGAATCGACCTTACGATTTTTGGCTGGCACGATTCTTCCGGGGAACCCGAACCGCCGCACTTACTTTAAATTATTGGAGAAAAAATGTTTGTCGCATCTGCAACCCGTTATGACAATATGAAGTACAACCGCTGCGGACGCAGCGGGCTGAAACTGCCGGCTATCTCGCTGGGCTGGTGGTACAACTTCGGCGGCCTGGACCTGCTTGAGAACGGCCGCGCCATTGCCCGCTCCGCCTTCGAGCACGGCGTCACGCACTTCGACCTGGCCAACAACTATGGTCCCCCGCCCGGCTCGGCCGAGGAGACTTTCGGACGGCTGTTTCGGGAGGATTTTGCCCCCTACCGTGATGAACTCATCATCTCCACCAAGGCCGGCTATGATATGTGGCCTGGTCCGTATGGGGAGTGGGGTTCGCGTAAGTATATGCTTGCCAGCCTCGACCAGTCGCTCAAGCGCATGGGTTTGGAATACGTGGATATCTTCTACAGCCACCGCCCGGACCCTGAAACGCCTCTTGAAGAGACCATGGGCGCGCTTGCCAGCGCAGTGCGCCAGGGCAAGGCGCTCTATGTGGGCATTTCGAACTATCAACCAGAACAGACCCACCAGGCTGCCAAGATTCTGCGTGATCTGGGCACGCCCTGCCTGATCCACCAGCCCAGGTACAACATGCTCGACCGCTGGGTGGAAGAGGGTCTGCTAGACACGCTCGAAAGCGAAGGAATTGGCAGTATCGTTTTTTCGCCGCTCGCGCAGGGACAGTTGACTGACCGTTATTTGAACGGCATCCCGCAGGGCGCGCGCGCCACCAAAACCGAGCGCGTCTGGTTGACGCCTGTCGATGTGAAGCAAAACCTGCCAAAGATCCAAAAATTGAATAGCCTTGCCAGGCAGCGCGGGCAAAGCCTGGCGCAAATGGCGCTCGCCTGGGTGCTGCGCAAACCGCAGGTCACCTCGGCCCTGATTGGAGCCAGCAGCGTCAAACAACTCGAGGATAACCTGGCCGCACTGAACAATCTCAAATTTGAAGAAGAAGAATTGCAGGCCATTGAAGCTGTATTGAAGGAATAAGTGCATCCGCTGATCCCGGCAATTCTTCCCTGATGAACCATAAAGATTGGTAAAGATTAGCGCAGATTAGCGGAAGGAATTACTTGGTGGAGGGTCCCATGACTGATAAGCCCACCCTGGGCGAACGCTTTCGCTACTGGTTCGATAACAGCTTTTCCGGTGGTCCGCTTTCCGAGGACGCCGATCTGTATGCAGTGTTTACCGATATCTTCGACCCGGATGGCTCTGAAATCTACATGAAACCTGTCCGTGATTACGTGGAACTGGGCAAACCGGTCACCTTCTATACGCTGGTGGAGGCTGCCCGCCGCCGCGGTCAATCCGCCACCGGCTATCGGCTGGAGGCCGAGGCTCGCCAGGCATCCAAATCATACGGCGTGCACACCAACCCAAAGAAATCCGAGCAGGTGGTCTTTTCTTCTGAAGACAAGATTATTGTTGTTGCGGAAGATTAGCAGGTGATAAAATACCTTTGATGGACGAATCCGCTCTCATTCTGGATGCCCAGCACGGCGACCTGCAGGCCTTCAATACCCTGGTATTGGCCTATCAGGATGTATTGTTTAACACTGCCCTGCGCATCTTAAACGACGAGGATCAGGCCGCCGATGCGGTGCAGGAGGCCTTCCTCTCCGCGTTTCGTGCCCTTAACTCCTACCGCGGTGGCTCCTTTCGCGCCTGGTTGCTGCGCACCGTTACCAATGCCTGTTATGATGAATTGCGTCGCAAAAAGCGCCGCCCCACCACCCCGTTCGAACCCGAAACTGCCGAGGGCGAGGAAGTCGAGTCACCTCACTGGCTGGCCGATCCCCATGCCTCCCCCGAGGAAAGCCTGGACCAGGCCGAACTCGAACATGCCGTCCAGCATTGCCTGGAAAACCTCCCGCCCGATTTCCGCGCCGTGGTCGTTCTGGCCGACATCCAGGGTCTCGATTACTCGGAAGTCGCCATTGCCGTTCATAAACCTCTCGGTACCATAAAATCCCGGCTTGCGCGTGCCCGCTTGCGCATGCGCGCCTGCCTGCAAGGCTTCCGGGAACTTTTGCCAGTTGCCTACCGTCTGGAAGAGGAAAGCAGCTTATGACAACTCCTTCTTCCCGCGATCTGGAACAACTTTCAGCCTACCTGGATGGGCAACTATCCCAGTCCAGCCGGGCGCGCCTGGAGATTCGCATTCAATCGGATGCGGGATTGGCCAGCGCACTGGAAGAACTTCGCCAAACACGCGCATTCCTGCGCCGCACTCCCCACCGCCGCACCCTGCACAATTTTACTTTGACGCCTGGGATGGCAGGCATCCGTCCGCCAGTTCCGCGGCTGGTCCCGGTGCTCTCTTGGGTCTCCGCGGTCGCCATGCTTTTCTTTATCTTTACGCTGGGAGCCAGCCTGGTTGGGCAGCTTTACGTTGGCAAGACAGCCTCAATGAATGCGGCTGTACCAATGGGGGGCGGTGCAGGCCCGCTGGCCGCTGCCCCCATGGCTCCTTCCAGTGCCAATACCGCTACCATGGCACCTTTAATGGCTGCACCTGCACCCCTGGCTCCTGCCGCCACTGGGGTCCCTGCGACCAGCGTGCCTTTGGCTGCTTCTTCAAATCCACCTGCTGCGGATCAGACAGCGCCTCCCCCGCCGACGGAGGAAACATCCATCGTGTCGGTTGAACAGGCAACACCCCCCGCGGTATCCCGGCTTGCCCAATTACAAGCTGCCTCAAAATCCCTGAAGAGACAGGTCAACTACTGGTTGTTTATCTGGCCGGGCATGGCGGTAATCCTTGGCGCTTCTGCCATCGTTGCCTGGGGGTTGAACAAGCGTGATTTCCAGCGAAAAAACCCGCCTGGATGACTTCACTCCAATAAAAATTAATTCACAGCCCTTCCGTGCTAAAATAATAGCGAACAAGGAGGCACATATGGCAACTATCGCACCTGTTCGTCCGTCTCCGTTGGCAGGCCGGTGGTACGAAGGTAACCCAGCTGCGCTTTCCCGCGCGGTTGATCAATACCTTGATCGGGCCGAGTTGCCTGAACTCCCGGGCCAGGTGGTTGCAATCATCGCTCCACACGCCGGGCATGTCTACTCCGGGCCGGTCGCCGGATATGCCTTTGCAACCGTACGTGGAAAGACCCCTGACCTGGTTGCAGTTCTCTCTCCAATGCACCAGCCCTTTAACCAACCGTTGCTCACCACCGCCCATGCTGCTTACTCCACCCCGCTGGGGCAGATCCCGGTGGATCAGGAAGCCGTTGCACAGTTGGATGCGCGTCTTGAGGAAACTTTGGGTTACGGATTGGCCGCGGTGGCTTACGACCAGGAGCATTCCCTCGAAATAGAACTGCCCTTCCTCCAGCGCGCCCTGGCTGGAAATTTCAAACTCCTGCCTGTGATGGTACGCTCCCAATCTCCAAAAATCTCCCGTCAACTTGGGACACTTCTGGCTGAAACCTTGCAAGGCAGGAATGCCCTGATGGTTGCCTCCACCGATCTTTCCCATTTTTACACCCAGAAGGAGGCGCTATCCTTCGACACTGAAATGTTACGCCGGATCGAGTCGTTCTCCCCGGAGGATGTTTTCTGTGCAGAAGAAGAACGGAAAGGGTTTGCCTGTGGCCTGGGCGCATTAACCGCAGTGTTATGGGCAGCCAAGGAACTGGGTGCGGACACCGTCAAGGTATTGCACCATGCCACCTCCGGAGATGTAACCGGTGACTATTCATCGGTGGTTGGCTATGGCGCGGCTGTGGTAATGAAAACGAAAATATCCTAACCCAGGAAGTTTTATTAATGAAGAATATCAAGAACATAACAACGAAAGTCATCGAAAACCCCTGGTTCTATCCTGTTGCATTGTTGCTTGTCGGTATGCTTGCCTATGGATTAGTGATTCCCTACCTGGGTTTTTATTGGGACGATTGGGAATCGGTCTATCTTTATCATTTACATAACCCGGCCATCATTTTCCCGTATTTTGCGGAACGGCCGTTCTCGGCGTTTATTTATCTAATCCTGTTCCCATTAACCAACATGACTCCACTGGTCTGGCAGACGGTTGCCCTGGTGCTACGCTGGATCGGAGTACTGTTCATTTACCTGACGCTGAATGCTGTTTGGCCGGCGCGGGCCTGGCTAAACCGCTGGATCGGGGTTTTGCTGTTGGTTTTCCCCGGCTTTTTACAGCAGCCGGTTGCTGTCACCTATAGCCGCCATTTTACTGCCTTCGCTTTATTGGGTGTTTCACTTTACCTGACCGTCCTGGCGCTTCGGCATCGTAAATATTTCTGGCTCTGGATGCCGCTATCCGTAATATTGGGCATCGCTCAGATTTTCATGATTGAGTATTTCGTGGGGCTAGAACTGATCCGTCCGGTCATCATCTGGGCGGTTCTCTGGGCAGAAGAAAAGGAAAAAAAGCGTCGTGTGCTCTGGAAGACACTGCTTTACTGGTCGCCTTTTATTCTTGGGCTTGTAATTTATTTCTGGTACCGGGTATTTTATTTTCCTACCACCCTGGCGACGACAGACCCAAACAATCCGGTGCTCTTAAAAGCAATTTTGAGTGCACCACTTGCCACTCTGAGCATGCTGGCAAAAACGGTTTACCAGGACATCGGATATCTGATTATTTCCGTTTGGGCCAACGCATTTTCTCCGGATCTGATACATTCCCACTCCAAGGTAATGTGGTTATCCTGGTTTGTTGGGATAGTTACCGCGATCCTATTTTGTTTCTATATTTATAGAACCTCCCGTGATAAAAAGGCTGCCGAAAATTCCTCCTTTTTCTACATGCTGGTTGTGGGCGGCATTGCACTGCTGGGAGGCGCCGTTCCCGTCTGGGCAGCCGGGCGGCAGATTAATGATGGAAATTGGTCAGACCGGTTTACCCTTGCGCCGCTGGTGGGTGCAGTTATTCTGGTTGTCAGCTTGGTGGACTGGTTATTTAGAACAAAAAATCAAAAGCAATGGCTGCTGGCTATTTTGGTGGCGTCTTCCATTTCTTACCAAATCTATAATTCCAACGAATATCGCAAGGATTGGGAGGTCCAGAGGAATATATACTGGCAGTTGGCTTGGCGCGTCCCGGTCCTGAAACCGGGTACGGCCATTATCGGGTCAGGTACATTTACAGGTAAAAGTTCGTTCTATGACGGCGGCTATATCGTCAGCCTGCTTTTTAGCCAGACTCCCAGTGCAAACCCTCAGTACGATTATTTTGATATCTGGCATTTACCCGCGGCCAGCTACAAGCCGGATAAGCCGCTGGTTGATTCTGAACGAGGCGGTCAATTTAGCGGGAATACCTCGCAAGCGATTGGGATGTACTTTAACTTCAATACCAACGAATGTGTGCGGGTCCTGGATCCGGTTTATACCGGCGACCCAAAATTTAATGCCGGCATGAGTAATATCATCCCGATCTCGAACCTGGCTGAGATTTCCCTTGGAGATGGTACAAGATCACCTGATCCGGCCACCTTTGGGACAGAACCGGCCCATACCTGGTGTTATTATTTTGAGAAGGCCGATTTGGCGCGCCAGATGCAGGATTGGCCGGCAATATTAAAACTTGGTGCGGAGGCCAAGGCCAAGGGTCTGGGTTCGAACTCGGGCAGTGAATATCTGCCTTTCATCGAAGCCTATGCCCGGACCGGACAATGGTCACAGGCATTTGAAATGAGCCTGAACGCCCAGGGTAATACCGCCGGCCTCAGCCCTCTGCTTTGTAATAATTGGAAGCGTTTCGCTGGCATTGCTGGTGGCGCAGATAAAGTTACCTATCTTGCAAAGGCAGAAACGAAATTCTGCGGGACATCCACGAAATAGCAGTATTTGATAAAATGACCGCCTTTGCCCAAATTGCAGTCAATATTCCGTCTGTTGCGGGAGTTTTTGACTATTGTCTGCCCCCCGAAATGGAAGGGAAAGTAAGTGTGGGGCATCTGGTTACCGTGCCTTTCGGCCGGCAGACCGCCCAGGGTGTGGTGCTGGAACTCATCAACCAACCTTCCGTGGCCGAGACAAAACCCATTCTTAATCTACTCGATCCGCTGCCGGTCCTGACCAGCCCCCAGTTGGAACTAGCCAAACAAATGGCCGCCTCCACCCTCAATCCACTCGCGGCAATCATTGACCTGATGTTGCCCTCCGGATTGGGCCAGCAGGCTGATGTCCTTTATGCGCTCAGCAATTCGCTATATGAAATCAAAAAACAGCAATCCACTGCCACGCAATCCCGCCTGCTTGGTTTGCTTAAAGAGAAAGGTTCCCTACGCGGGCGTCAAATCGACCGTCATTTCAACAAGGTGGACTGGCGCAAGGCCGCGCAGTACCTGGTGCGCAGCGGAGTGCTGGCCAGCCAGTCCATCTTGCCGCCCCCCACAGTCCGGCCCAAGTTCGTCCGTACGGCGCAACTGGCCGTCCCGCCCGAGCTAGCCGAGGCTGCGCTGTCTAGCCTGGGCAAAACCGCCGCCACCCTGGCACGCCGCCAGTCTGCCCTGCGTTTGCTGATGCGCGATCCGGATGCCATCAACGTTGCCTGGGTATACGCCGAATCGGGTTGTAACCTGGCCGATTTGCAGGAACTGGATGAACGCGGGCTGATTATCTTGCACGAAACGGAAATCTGGCGCGATCCGTTGGGTAAAATAGAGCTCGCGGAGCAGGGAACAGAGAACAGCACTTCCCCGCTCGAACTGACGCCCGACCAGCAGCGTGCCTGGGATGCCATCCAGGCGGCTTTCCATTCTTTTTTGCAACTTCCTGAGCCCTTCCTGCTTCACGGTGTGACCGGTTCAGGCAAAACCGAAATCTATCTGCGGGCGGCCGCCGAGGCCATCCGGCGCGGTCGGCAGGCCATCATCCTGGTACCGGAGATTGCCATCACCCCGCAGATGGTGCGGCGTTTCCTGGCGCGTTTCCCCGGGCAGGTGGGTCTCTTTCATTCGCGTCTCTCCCCCGGCGAGCGCTACGACACCTGGCGGCGCGCCAGGCTCGGCTTGTTGAAGGTGATTATTGGGCCGCGCTCGGCGCTCTTTGCGCCCCTGCCGGCCGTTGGACTGATTGTGGCGGATGAGTGTCACGATGGTTCCTATTACCAATCCGAACCGCCCTTCTATCATGCGGTGGAAGCAGCCAAAATCTATGCCCGGTTGTGCGGCGCAGTCTGCATTTTCGGGTCGGCCACTCCCACCATCCAGCAACGCTACCAGGCCGAAATCGGGGAAAGCCTCCTACTCGAGTTGCCGAAGCGGATCCAGTTCGTCAACAACCCTTCCAGTGACCCGGGTCTGCCGCCTGTATCCATTGTTGATATGCGTGAAGAACTCAAGTCCGGCCGGCGCGGCATCTTTAGCCAGGCGCTGATGGATGGGCTGGAGGATGTGCTAAAAAAGGGCCAGCAGGCCATCCTCTTCCTCAACCGGCGTGGAACGGCCACATACGTTTTTTGCCGGGATTGTGGGACGGTGGCAAAGTGCCCGCAATGCGACACTCCACTCACCTATCATACTGATGGGTTGTCTGACCTGCGCTGCCACCGCTGTGGCTATACCCGCAAAATGCTGGAGGTATGTCCGCACTGTCAGAGCCGTCAAATCCGCGCCTACGGGCTGGGCAGTGAGAAGGTGGAGACCGAGGCCGCGGCGCTGTTCCCAACCGCGCGCGTGCTGCGCTGGGACTGGGAAACCACCCGCCAGAAGGACGCCCACGAGATCATCCTGGGCCACTTTGCCGCCCACCGCGCCGATATCCTGGTGGGGACGCAAATGCTGGCAAAAGGTCTTGACCTGCCATTGGTAACACTAGTGGGGATTGTGCTGGCCGACGTGGGGCTCAACCTGCCCGACCCCTTTGGCGCCGAACGCACCTTCAACCTGTTGACACAGGTGGCTGGCCGCGCCGGACGTTCTTCGCTGGGCGGCCGGGTGGTGCTGCAAACCTTCCAGCCAGAGCATTACGCCATTCAAGCCGCCTCCCGTCACGATTACGCCGGTTTCTACACCCGCGAGTTGGACGAACGCCGCAAACTGGGTAATCCACCATTCAGCCGCTTGGTGCGTTTGGAATACCGGGCTTTCGACCCGACGAAAGCCGAATCGGAAGCACGCGGTATGGCGGCTCGCCTTTCAAAGGACATTGTCGAGGATGCGCGGATTCAAACGGATTTGATCGGACCGGTGCCATGCTTTTTCGCCAAAGTGGGCGGCTGGTATCGCTGGCAGGTGCTGCTGCGCGGCCCCGATCCCGCCTCGTTATTGCGCGGAAAACCATTTGCAAGCTGGCGGGTGGAAGTGGATCCGGTTTCCTTATTGTAAAATAGTTTGAAGAACATGAATTCTCCACAGGTAAACGGGGGAGAAAAATGATTCCCAGTCCCGAAAAGCTGGCCTTCATTATTAACATGCAAAAAACGTTTATCCCTGTTCATCTTAGGAAAGTTATTTTTTTTAACGAATCCTAAAAAACACCCTTCTCCAATTTCCAGGAGTGGGGTGTTTTTCTCGTATCTGGTAATGCTTAGCGGGATTTTTTACATGGCTGGCTTGGTCGGTACAACAACTGCCTGGTCGTGTGGGGCCAGCACCGTCTGCGTCCCGAAGCGGGTCATGAGAACCGCACCCAATGCCGTAACGCTCAACAGGAAAGGCACCAGCCAGCCGATGCAACTCAATACGGGGGTATTTGTCAAACTGGCTGCAATCAGGGTTAAGACAAAAGTCCCTAATCCTGCCGAAAATGCCGGATGCCATTCCTGGTGAATTGCCATGGTAAAGCGCTGGCCGACCTCGTACCCCACCGCAATCCAACCGAACAGCAATGCCATTCCAAGCGCCATTGAAACGATCACCATCAGAGGCACGGTTATTACCAAAGTAATTATGAGAATGCTCAGCAGGGCGAGCGCTACCAGAATGACCGGGACCGCCACAAGTGTCAGCAATCCAAGGCCGCCGGCTGTTAGAGGTTGGGCGATAATCGCGTGCGCCACCCGGTCTGCCCGCTGCGCCAGGAAGAGCATCAGAAGCATGGCCAGTAACGCCAGGGTCACCGATTGGCCTAGCACGTTCGCGACCCAACTCAGGAACGGGTTAATCGCAAAATGCATTAAGCTGGCAAACGGATTGTAGGATGACGTGGCGGGAGGAACGTATCCGTTCTGGCCGTTTCCAAAATGAATGTTGCCGTTATTGACCTGGCCATCCACCAGGGAACCCTCGGACCTGTCCAATGTGGACCCCAGGGTTGAAAGGCTGCCATAAATGTGAGCCGTCGCTCCGAGAGTGGCTGTACCGCCGAAAATCACCGTATCGCGATTTACAACACCATTAATAGTCAGGCTGCCGCCGAATACCACTACATTCCCATTAACTGTGGCACCCTTTTCGATAGTGGCGGAACCGCCAAAGATCATCAGGTCGCCATTCATTGTCTCGCCATTTTTTAGGGTGAAAGACTGGCCAAAGACAAACTGGCCCGGGATGGTACCATCAGACGCGGCTGCTGAGAATAAGGGAAGGATTGCCAGGAATACCACGAGCGTGAGCGAAATCAGCCTGAATTTATTTTTCATAATATTAAGCTCCTTGCGATATCTTGGTGAACTTCATCAAAGAGAAAACCCATAAAAGACTCCATCCACCAGCAACCAGCAGGACCATAATCCAAACATAAATCGGGATAAAACCCGGGAGTACCTTGAGGATTACCCGGCCGCCCTGGAAAAGGGCTTCGACGCTGGCCCAGATGGAAACGATCGTGGAAAGCCAGGATGCCAACCAATCCACTGGTGATTGGATCACGCTCTTGATAACCGGCCAGGCCATCCAGACCAGGCCGCTTAAAACACTGAATGTCAGCAGCAGGAAACCCCAAAAGTTCCTGCACCGCAGGGCTTTCTTCTGTGCTTCCAGGCGTACTTGGAAACGGTCTGCAAAGCCGGTTGCCGGAGCGGTCATTTTGACCGATTTCAGCGCCAGATTAACCTCAGCCAGCGCGCTGCAGGAAGAGCAACCCTGGAGATGAGCGTTCAATTGCTGTTTTTCGTTGGCCGAAATGGTCTGGTTATTGAGAAGCCAATCTTCAAAAGGCTGGTGATCCATAGGGCTTCCTTTCATGACGCATGTGTGACTTTTTTTCTTTTTCTTCCCATAGGTCTGCCAATTCCCGCCGTGCCCGGTGCAGGCGGCTCTTGACTGCTGGAACGGTCAGTTTGAGCGTCTGGGCGATCTCCACCTCCGAGCAATCCTGCCAGTAACGCATGACAACCGCTGCGCGATCGGTGGGGTCAAGGGACTGTAAACAACCTTGCAGGCGCTCCCGGGTTTGCTGATGGACTGTTTCCGTCTCTGGATCCGGTGCGGAACGGTCCGGGATTTCAGTCTGGCCTTCTTCATCCTCGTCAATGGAAAATGAACTGAACCGCTTCCGGCGCAGCTTGTCGATGCAGTGATGGGCAGCGATGGAAAGCAACCAGGTGGCAAAGGAACGCTCGACGTCATAGCGGGCCAGGTTCTGGTACGCCTTGAGAAAGGTCTCCTGAGCCGCGTCTTCGGCGCTCGCGGGGTCACCGAGCATCCGATAACACAAGTTATAGACCGGTTTCTGGTACATCTCGACCAGGTTGGTAAAGGCTTCATCGTCGCCTTTTTGGGCCCGGCGCACCCAGGCCATTTCGTCAGTCACAATGGTTCCTCGTTGATCGTTCTAAAAGAGTATACGCAGGGTTGGGCAAGGGGTTGCATGAAAAAAGATGGAATAAGCGCCATATTAAGCTTTCTACCCAAATTCACCGCGCAGCCTTTCCGGAAGCAGAGGGGCGATCTTTTGCATGACGGCCCTTGCAGCCGCAACATCCTTCTCTTTTCTCGTGAGCTCGTCTGGGATTTTCAAAAGGTATGCTTCTCCGAAATGGAGGCAGAACGCCCCGGCCTCTTCAAAACACCCCACCGGCAGGAGCGGGAAGCCCTGTTCTGCCAGCAACAGGATAAACCTTCCCACACCCGTCGGCGGCCAGTTCAGTAATCCACCCGGCTGGTCACCGCCTTCCGGAGCCAATCCCAAAATGGCCTGCGGATGGGATCTGGCGAATGCCAGCACACGCCGTACAGACCGGGCGCGTGCTTTCACATCCTGCGGCCGCGGCGGCATGGGCGGCATCGTTGTAAAACCGTAGATGCGTGAAAATCGCTGCAGAAGCCAGCGACTCCCGGCCATCCCCAGCGGGGCGTACCACTTGCCGGGGAAAGTCAATTCCCCGGTCATTACAAAGTGAACTTCCGTCGGTATCGTCGCTGCCAGCGCCAGCGCCATCCACCAGGCATTGAAACCGGCACGGTAATAGTGGTTAAAGGTGAGAATGGACGGCCCGTTTTTCGGGATGGATTCTGTCCCAAAGACTCTTAGACTTGGCTTCAGCTGTCGCATGCAAGCCAGCCCATCCTCCCGGAAGGAATGGGCGCGCTTGAATAGGAAATCAAAAGCCAGACCAGCGGCCATGCCGCTCGGATAAGAATATCGCGGATAGTCGCCGGTCATGGGTGGGTTCATTCGCGCTAATTGGAAAAAGCTGATTGCCAGTAGTTGTTATCTTTCCTTACCATGCGTATGCTTCCGGGGCTGTCCCACCGGGACCGGGAAAGATTTCATCCAGTTTTTTCAAAGTAGCCTCGTCCAGCGTGATTTCCAGCGCGTGCAAAGAGCCGGTAAATTGATCGTCCGTGCGCGGTCCGATGATCGGGGCGGTTACGACCGGGTTATGCAGCAGCCAGGCCAGGGCCACATCCGCGGGCTGTTCACCCAGTTCTTTACAGAATTTCTCCCAGATTTCCAGCTTCGGGCGGTTCGCCTCGATCCTTTTCTTCATCTCGTCTGAGGCGCGCCGGCCCTGCTCGAACTTCTCCAGCGCTCCGCCCAACAGTCCACCCCCCAGCGGGCTCCATGGAATGACGCCCAACCCGTAGGCCTGGCAGGCCGGCAGCACCTCCAGTTCGACCATACGCGCATCCAGGTTATAGAGACTCTGCTCGCTCACCAGTCCCATGAAATGCCGGGTTTTGGCAATCTCTTGTGCTTGCGTGATGTGCCAGCCGGCAAAATTGGACGAACCGACGTAAATTATTTTGCCCTGCTGGACGAGCACTTCCATGGCCTGCCAGATCTCCTCCCAGGGTGTCAGACGATCCACGTGGTGCATCTGGTACAGATCAATGTGGTCGGTCTGCAGGCGCTTGAGAGAAGAATCCACGGCTTGGCGGATATGCAGCGCGGATAATTTTTCCTGGTTCGGCCAGTCGCCCATGCGCCCGTTCACCTTCGTGGCAATGACGACTTTCTCGCGCCGCCCGCCACCCTTGGCAAACCAGCGCCCGACAATTTGTTCCGTGACGCCCTCGCCAGTTTTCCATCCATAGACATTGGCTGTATCGAAGAAATTAATTCCCAGTTCAAGGGCTTTATCCATAATGGCGAAGGAATCTTTCTCCTCTGTCTGTGGACCGAAGTTCATCGTTCCCAGGCAAAGCCGGGAAACCTTAAGGCCAGTACGGCCGAGTTGTGTGTACTCCATGCTTACCTCCAAAAGAATTTACCATAACCCCCAGAGAATGGGTGTCAGATAGGGATGAATATTCACAAGGATATTTTGGGTTTTTCTTAACCCTTCGTTTACTTTGTGTCTTTTGAGTTTAATAAATCAATTTCCGCAATGTGCGCAATTGCCGCCGCCGCAGCTATCGCAGGCTGGCTCGGCCATGCCGGAAACAGCTTTCCCGCCGCTCTCGGCGAAGAAGACGGAGAGTTTGCGTTTGGTATGCTCCCCGCCGCAGACCGCGCAAGGGATGGGTGTGTCGGATTGATCCATCGGGCGGATTGTCTCGAAGATTTTTTCACAATCCTGGCAGACATATTCGTAAATTGGCATATGCACCTCTATGATTGTACCAACGACTTTAGTTGTTGCTCCATTTTACCCTTTTTTATTTCCGGTTGAAATCCGCCGGGATTTCCCCCCAGGCATTGGTATCCCATTTCAAAATGGGATTGGTGATGGTATGTTCGGCCAGCCAGTCTTCAGCCTGATCGATGAGTCTGAAAAGCGGAGCGTTCTTGTCGTCGGCTGTCAGTGCGGTATTGCAATGCTTCTTCTTGACCCAGCCAATCGCGGTGGATGAATCCGAGTAGATGGTTAAACTACTCTTTTTCTTTTCTAGTATTACCAGTGCATGCACGATTGCCAAAAACTCGCCAACATTATTGGTGCCATGCTGGTATGGTCCCCGCCGGAAGATCTCTTTCCCGCTGCGCAGATCAACGCCGCGGTATTCCAGCGGTCCGGGACTGCCGGAACAGGCCGCATCCACGCAATAGCCATCAACAACCGGTGGATTCGGGGAGAACAACCATTCCCTTCTGGAAACAGGTTTTCCCATATGGGCAGCATACCTGCCTCGAAAGGCTTTTTCGGCTGCCGCGCGGCTGGTAAAGGACTTGTACTGCGCGCCGGTAAAGCCCTGTACCTGCGCAGCACATCTTTCCCAACTGGAAAACACCCCAGTCTTGCGCCCCTTCCAAACCACGTAGAACTTTGTCTTCTGATTCATTCAGCTGTCAGCCATCATTACTTTAATTCCTGTGCCATCGCATCCATCTCTACCAGCAGAGCGGGGAGTTTATCCTGAGGCAGATTCTCCTGAAAGAGGACCGTCATCCCGTCTTCCAATACGTAGCGAACCGTGCGCCAGGAGGCCATTTGTGGCACATCTTGTGCCTGGGACAGGCTCGCGACGGCTGCACCCCATTGTGGCGAAGCCAGCAGGTATGGGCCGATCATATTCATGACAGAATTGCGCAATGGAAAAAGGCCGGTCGCCTCCACCCACTGGGCCTGGCTCTCTGGGGAAAGCAGCCAACGCGCAAATAGCCAGGCAGCCAGTTGTTTTTCAGGTGTGGATTTCAGCACGGTATAGGAAGGCCCGTAAGCTACCAGCCCGCTTTCCTGGGTACCGGGGAACGGCAGTACGGTCCATTCGTCGGAGTTTTTCAGGCTCTTCATGGATTCCATTTCTGTCGGCAGCTCAGCCAAATCGCCACTGATAAAGAGCGCCGAACGCCGAGCGAAGGAGTCAAAAGGGGTTGGCTCGGTCGAGAGCCAGGCGCAATGGCTATCGAACAAGCCTTTGATGAATTGCAGGGCAGCCAGGTTCGGGTCGGTGCGCAGGCCATAGGTGTTCCCATCCGCCACACCGCCTCCGAAAGCCAGCAGCCAGGAATAGGTTGTCTGCCAGTTGGTATCCACGATCCAGCCGCCATACCCGTCGTTCTTGGGATCGGCATCTTTCAGGAAGGAAGCATTGGCGGCGCAGGCTTGCTGGCGGAATTGATCAGCTGTTGCTGGCGGGTTGGCAAAGCCCAATTCATGAGCCCAGGTCTGGTTGTAAAAGATGAAACGGGCCGAACGCTCCGCCGGAACCCCCAATTGCTTTCCATAGACATTATCCTGTGTCCAGAAAATGGATGGAATATCCGCAATGGCTTCTTTTCCCAGCCCCCATTGTGGATCGACGAGATAGGGCTGCAAGTCCACCACCTTGCCAAGCGCCTCCCATGCCAGCGTTTGCTCGGGCAGGGCGTCCACCAAGTCGGGTGCCTTACCGGCATCCAGGGCAGTGTTCATGGCATCGAACAGGCTGGTGTAATCTCCATAGTCACCCGCGGTCACAACGATGCCCCACTGGTTGTCAGCATTGAACTGGGCGACCTGGTTCGTAAACAGGTCCGCCGCCGGCCCGGCAAAAGCATGCCAGACCTGGATGGTGACGCCGTGCAATGCTGCTGGGTCCACCCCGACCGTGGGGAGCGGTGTGGGTGTTAGGCTGGGAGCGGGACTGGGGCTTGGGCTGGGGTTGACCGTCGGGTTTGCAGCCATGCTCGTGCTGGAGGTCGGGGAGCCTGTTCCACAGGCAGAAAAAGCCAGCATGGCAAGCAGGGACAGGGCAAGCAGCCGGGGCAATCGCATCATCTTGCTAGAAAGTAATGAAAGGAATCGGTGCCAGGGTAATCAGGAAGATGACCAACATCAACATGGCCAGGGCTTTGCGCCTTGGATCGAGTTGGGTGATCTGGTCAAGCGGTTCGGCGTGGGAACGACCCAGCAGGAAGATAAGTAAAGCCCACAGCCACCAGCCGCTCCATAGGAAACCCAGCAGGACGGTGGCAACCAGGATGACCGGCAAAATCCGGTTGGCACGCTTGCCAAAGACTGCATAAATGATATGGCCGCCGTCGAGTTGTCCGGCGGGGATCAGGTTGAGGAAGGTGACCAGCAGGCCCACCCAGGCGGCCCAGGCAACCTGATTAATGAAAACATCCGTGGAGCCGACCGGGGAGGGCTGGCCAATAAAAAAGTAGCTGATCCAATGATTCAACAAAGGCAGGCCGCTCAGGTTCATAGGGGCGGGTAAAAGTTTTCCGAAGACCACAAATTTCGCCAGCAGGTATAGCAGGGAATTGCCTTCGGCAAAGCCACCCTGGACTGCAGTGACGGTTCCCAGAGAAGACTGTGACAAGCCAAGTAGCAACACAGGGATGGCCACCACCAGCCCGGCCAGCGGACCGGCAACGGCCAGGTCAAATAACGCCCGTTTATTTTTTGGGATGGATTTCATCTGGATGAACGCGCCCATGGTCCCGATCTGAGAAAACGGGAAGGGTATGAAATAGGGCAGAGTGACCTCTGCGCCACGTGCCCGGCCAACAAAATAATGGCCGAATTCGTGCGCCAGCAGGATGGCCAGCAGACTGACGGCGTAAGGCCAGCCCACCCATAGATGGGTGATTAGAGTCCAGAGCATGCCAGGGAGATCGTTCGGGACGGGTCCCTGGTAACTGTAAAGTAGCCCGACAAATAGAACGCTAAGGACGGTTAGGACAAACAGCAGAATGTTGACCCAAACCTTGCTTGGTTTGGGATGAATGGTACCGCGTACCAACAGCACTACCTGGCGGTCTTCTTCAAGCCGGAAGAGCGGAGTGATATCATACGGTCGCAGGGCTTCGGCCAGGCTGTCATAGGCCTCGACCGAATCGCGCAACAGCGTTCCCCGGTAACGCAGGAAATAGCCTTTATTCGGGTCACCCAGGGTGACGTCATCGTACCGGAAGACCCTGCTGACGATGTTGTTCAGGATTTCAGAATCAGGTAAAGTCATTTTTCACCTATAAGTAATTACAATAGACAGGCGGGAGTGGATGGGGGTCGAACCCACCGCGGCCCGCAACGCGACCCGCCGCCGGTTTTGAAGACCGGGAAGCCCTCCGGGACCTAACCACTCCCGTCGTCAAGCATACCCGAATGGTGGAGGTTTAGCAAGGACAATTTAAGTGGAAGATTAGAAACCGTCCCATAAGCTAACTGCTTTATAGCTTCATTTCTTATCGCATCAACAGTTCTTTCTAAAATGGGGAATAATAATTTTTCCACAAGCGCTGGTAGCTTTCGACTTCTTTCACCCACCGTTCTTCGTTCCAGCCCAGTTCCGGTTGGGCAATTTTCCTGATTTTTTCCATTTCATCCATTCCACCGCCGGGCAGGTTGATATTCAACCGTAACCGGCGGGCCAGTAAATCGTCCAGGTGGACAACCCCCTCGCTGCGGGCGGCCCAGCGCAGTTCTGCCCAGAGCGACGGGCTGGGAGCCATGGTTTGCAATTCACCCGGCCGGGCGGCTTCCACCAGGTTGCAGGCTTCGGCGCCGTAACGCCCCAAAAGGCGCAGGCGGAATTCCGGTGGTACATCGCAAAGGCTGTTTTCCGCCAAGAGTGGGTCAAGCACTCGTTCGTTGCTGCCCAAGTGCGGATGGTCGGGTAACGAAGGGCGCACCGACCGCAGGGCCTTCTGCGCCATCAGACGGAAGGTGGTCAGTTTGCCGCCGCTGACTGTCAGCAATCCGGATTCGTTCCACAACACGAACTCGCGGCTCTCTTTGGATGGATCGCTTTTCCCAGTATTTACAACTGCTCGCACACCCGCCAGCGTGGACTGCACGTCTGCCGGCGTCAGGCCCAGGTCCGGGAAGGCCCGATGTACGGCGTCCATCAGATAATCGAATTCGGCCTGGCTGATGCGCAGATCGGTGGCAGGAGTTGTTTTGTGGTCGACATCTGTGGTGCCCACCAGTGTCACACCCTCCCAAGGCAGGATATAAACCGGGCGGCTGTCGGCGGGGTGCAGGAAGGTGACGGCACGCGTCAGCGGGAGCCTGGATTGCGGCAGGAAGATGTGACTTCCGCGCAAGAGTCGCAAACGGGCGCGCCCCCCAATTTGTTGGCGCATTTCATCTGCCCAGGCGCCTGTCGCGCTGACCACGACCCGGGCATGCACCTCGGCCGTCCGCCCGCTCGATGCCAAATCCCGGATTGCCACGCCAGAGACCCGGTTGCGGGTCTTGAGCAACCCTTCGATCCGGGCATAATTCAGGGCCAGCGCCCCATCCTTGGTCGCCTCAAGGATTACGCGCAGCACCAGCCGGGCATCGTCCGTCTGGGCATCGAAATACCGGAAACCCGATAAAATGTCTGGCGAAGATAACTGGGGGACGAGTTCGCGCAGCCCGGCTGGATCATAGGAAGCATGGTTCCATTTGAGTGCCATGATGTCGTACATTGTCAATCCGAGGCCGAATACCCAGCCGGGAGTATTATCGCCGCGAAAGTTGGCCATTACAAACGGCAAGGGGGTGACCAGCCCGCGGCCTTCCTTGAGCAGGTGATCACGCTCATGCACGGACTCCCAGGTAAGTTGGATCTGGGCGTTCTTTAAATAGCGCAGTCCGCCGTGGACGAGTTTGGAGGACCGGCTTGAAGTACCCGAGGCAAAGTCGCCCTGCTCGAACAGGACCGCTTTCAGGCCGGCGCGGGCGGCCTCGCGCAATATGCCCGCTCCTGTGATGCCACCGCCAATTACGATGAGATCAAACTCCCCATCCAATTGTGACCAGACAGCATCACGCCAGTTTTGATTCCACATCGCAGCCTCATGAATTAATAAAAACGATAAATGTAAAATCTACTGCCTTACTTTTCACGCTTTATGTTTTACTGATTGTATCCTGCAGCCAACCGGCGATTTCTTCCCTGGTTGGAAAACGCCCGCTGCAGACGATTTTCTCGTTGATAACCAGCGTTGGCATGACCAACGTGAAGGCAGACTGGCCAATTTCAGTCGAGTCGCTCACATCGATGATGGTAATTTCCACATTGGGATATTGCTGGATGAGATCCCGGTAAGCTGCTGTCACCATACGCCGGACGGCATAACGTTCGGGAGCTCCAAGACTGAGAATTTTAACGATGAGCACGATAGTATTCCTCTTGGCTAGATTTCAAGCAACTTTCCCGGGTTCATCATACCATCCGGGTCGAATAATTTGAGAACCGACTTCAACATTTGCATTCCAAGCGCACCCTTTTCCGCCTCCAGATACACGGCGTGGTCCAGGCCGATGCCGTGCTGGTGCGAGATTGTCCCGCCGTGTGCCAGGATGGTCCGGCTGGCTGCGCTTTTCAGTATTTGCCAGCGGCGCAGTGTTTCATCCGGATCATTTGCGCGCCGGTATAGATAGGTGATATAGATACTGGCTCCATCATGATAAACGTGCGAAAGGTGGGCGAAGACCAACACGCGTTCCCCTGCTGCCGCCAATCCTTCCCGGATCACTTTTTGGACCTCTTCAGCGGTTAACGCCACCTCAGACCAGCGGATGGCTGTTTCCAGGGTATCCAGGGCATAGCCGGCTTCCCATAGCGAGTTGCGCAAGTAAGGTGAATAGAAGCGGGATTTCTTCCACATCCTGCCGATCGCAGTCCCGGTCATCAGGCCGCCATGTGCCCGGATGATTTCCAATGCTTCCAGGCGCGCTTGCGTAGCCTGACGGCGGGTGCCGGTCACACCGAAGACAAGCAGGCAACGCTCCTCGCCAAAACCGACTGCCCGCAAACCAAGCCCAGCCCACTTTACCAGAGTTTCTTGTCCTGAAAGCGCCAGGGTGGTCGTTGTCTCCATCGCATTGCTCATGCGCAACATGGAGACGCCTACGCCTGCCTGGGCAATTTGCCGGACTGCATTGGTGCCCTCTTCCCAGTTGTGGAAGAAGACGCCATAAAATGCTTCGAAGTCGGGCAAATGGCACACACGCAGCGTGGCGCGTGTCACCACACCCAGGCGTCCTTCCGAGCCAAGCAAAACCTGCTTCAAGTCCGGGCCGGCCGCAGAAGCTGGATGGGTGGGCAGGTCCATTGTGCCGATGGGTGTCTCTATATGGCCTCCCGCGAACAGGGCTTCGATTCGCCCGTAGTGGTAGGATTGTTGCCCACTGGAGCGTGTGACGATCCAGCCACCCAGTGTGGAGAATTCGAAGGATTGAGGGAAATGCCCCAGAGTGTAACCACGTCCATTCAGCTGTTCTTCGATTTCCGGCCCGGTCACACCCGCCTCAAAGGTTGCCAAGTGGGAGGTCTCATCCAGGGCCAGCAAGCGCTTGAGCCTGGTCAGGTCCATGGTCAACACAGGCGCCCCGCCGGGGATGGGGTTAATGTGGCCGACCACGCTCGTCCCGCCGCCATAGGGGATGACCTTTACGCCGGTCTTTCTGGCGAAATCCAGTAGGCTGTGCACTTCCTCGTCGGAGGCCGGGTAAGCCACGCCATCCGGGAAAGCCTGGATCTGCCCAGAGCGCAGGGCGATCCAATCTGGCAGTGACTGTCCGCGCGCATGCCGCAGGCGTTCTTCCGGATCGGTTGAGATGAGTGAGTGGGGGGCGAGAGCAGAAAAGGGAACAACCTGGAGAGTTTTTTCCAGTGTGGCATCTTCTAAATGCAGCCCTTCACCCACCAGGTCCTGCAGGTGGCGGGCGGCAGAGTCAGGCATTGGATAAGTCGTTGCCTTATCGCCCCAGCCATTCCAGCGTTTCATAATCAGCCTCGTTTGTGCCGGATTTCACTTGCATTCTACCCCAAAAAAACTCCCACCGGTTCATTCCGGTGGGAGAAGATCGAGCATTGCATGCCAGGTAAAGACGATATTCTGGGCTTAGCAGGAGACAATTCCGGGTATGTGTTCGGGATCTATTTCTGCAACCCGTCGGGCATTACTACAAACCATAAGGATTTAACTCCCTCATCCATGGTATCACCTACGGTAATATCCTTGCTAAAATAATAGAGCGGCAAGCCATTATATGTCACCTGTACGGTGCCATCTTTTCGTGTGGTGGTACCCATCATGGTGGCATCCAGGCCTGTACCGGTTATTGGAGCTCCATTGGTCAATAACGGCGGCCAGGCAGTTGCACAAGCGCCATAGCAAGTATTTTCCCCTGGCGCGTCCATGGCAAAGCTATACAAGGTCATACCCTTGGAATCAACCAGGAAGCTGCCCAGGGTCGCGTTCTGACCGAGGTTAACCATAGCTGCTGAGGTCGGTGTTGCCATGGGCGCCATCGTGGCGGTTGCCATAGGCATTGCGATTGCCACGGGCGCCATTGTGGCGGTTGACGGGCCGGTGATTGGGATCACTGGGGCAATGGTACTGGCGGGCATGGCTGTTGCGGTCGGTGTTGCCGAGGCACACGCAGAGAGTACCAATGTAACTATGACTAAAGCAGAGAAGAAGATTTTGCTTTTCATGACGATCCTGCTTGCACTGATTTTGAGGCTTTCCTTGCCTCTTGAATATGAAGCTATAAGTTTTATATTATTCTAATTTTATTAAATTTATATTAATTATCATATTAATCCTTGCTGAGAAAGCCCTTATGGAAACAGGGATTTTTGCCTTTAAAAAAACACCCGCCGATTTGATTTGGCGGGAGAGACGGGCACGGATTTCCGTTACTACTTTTTGAAAATGAGTGAACAACAGGTCAGCGCCCCCTCGGCTTTGGCCAGCTCGGATTGATCCACGAGCACTGGATGGATTCCATTTGCCTCCAGCCGCAAGCCTGTCTTCAGGTAAGCCGGCTGGTATAGAATTGCTTCCCCAACCATCAGTGCATTGGCGGCATACGGCTCGGCCAGGTCCACTTCGATGAATTTCATCCCCGGAAAGTTGGCCTGGTCAACCCAGGCCGGGTTAATCAGCAGGGTATTTTCTGCCACCCGGGTAACGGCCGATTTCAGGTGAAGGCACCCTTTAACTATCACACCACGCACTGCGTAATCATATGGTTCCAGGAACGCCTGCATCTGGTCAATGGCGGATTGATTCGAGCGGGTTGCCACACCGACCCAGATGCGTTTACCGACCACCAGCACATCGCCACCGTCGAGCCTGCCGGGAGGCTGGATCGGGTACAGGGTCCGGTAGGGGACCAGTGCCCGGGTGACCGATTCAGTTTCTGGAAGGCGCGAATCAGCTCCTGGACGGGTGATGATGGCGCACTCGTCCAGCACGATGGCAGCATCCTCGACGAAAACAGAATCGGGCAGATCCGGCTCTTCGGGTAGTCTGATCACTTCCACGCCCAGGGATTTGAGTGTTTCTTCATATTCGTGGTGTTGGGCGATGGCGAGTTTCACATCGATCGGGATCCGTTCGAGGTAGGTGAGTTCGCACCGGTCGATGGCCGGGCTTACGAGGCGTGTGATGGCGTTGAGCTTCTTCATCGGTTCTTCTTAAAATTTCAAATGCTTGACGGTCAATCCATCGTTGATGATTTCCTTGAGTGAGTCGATTCCGATCCGCAGGTGCAGTCCGGCAAAATCTTCTGTCACCTTTTTATCCGACACGGCAGTCTTGATGCCATCCGGCTCCATTGGCTGGTCGGATACCAGCAGCAACGCCCCGGCTGGAATCTTGTTATAGAAACCGGTTATGAATAAGGTGGCTGTTTCCATGTCAATCGCCATGGCGCGGATTTTCAGCAGGTATTTCTTGAACTCCTCGTCGTGTTCCCAGACCCGCCGGTTGGTCGAATACACCGTGCCGGTCCAGTAATCGCGCTGGTAATTGCGGATAGTGGTGGAAACAGCCTTCTGAAGATTGAAAGCGGGCAGCGCCGGCACCTCCGGCGGAAAATAGTCGTTGGAGGCGCCATCGCCGCGGATGGCCGCTATTGGCAGGATGAATTCACCAATAGCAGGCTTGTCCTTCAGCCCGCCGCATTTGCCTAGAAACAGGCAGGCTTTTGGCTGGATGGCCGAAAGCAGGTCCATGACCGTGGCGGCATTGGCGCTGCCCATCCCGAAATTGATGATGGTAATTCCATCCGCAGTGGCATTCGGCATGGGCTTGTCTTCGCAACAGACGCGTGTACCGTTCATCTCGGCAAACATGTGCACGTAGTTGCTGAAATTGACCAGCAGGATATATTTTCCAAAATCTTCCAAAGGCGTACCGGTGTAGCGAGGCAGCCAGTCGTGGACGATTTCCTTTTTGGTCTTCATGCCGTCTCCCAGACCTGATAAAGGCCCAATAGCCCGTTTGTGCCATCCGAACGGAAGGTTTGGCGCACCCGGAACCCGCTGGCCGCCGCCAGTGCCTCCAACTCCGCCTCGTAGAAATGGTGGACGTAACGCAGTCCGCGACCGCCACTGCGCCAGTCGAGCAGGTAATCACCTGGCTCGACTTCCTCGGGGCTAAGCCCTGCATCCTCCCAGGGCTGGATGCGATCCTTGAGTTTATCGCTGTCCATAAATTGCCATTCGGAATGAATGAAACGTCCTCCGTCGCGCAGCATGGCGCGTGCTTTGTTCAAAATACTCAGACGCATTTCCTGACCCGGGATGTGATGAAGGGTTGCAAAAGCAGTTACCAGATCAAAAGGGCGGGTGAGAGATGCCAGGATCTTTTTATCCCAATCCGGCCCTGACAGGTCGGCCCGTATGAAAGTAGCTGGAGCATCCTCCCAACCATGCCGGGCGACCTCCAGGAGCGGAGGACTGAAATCCACCCCGGTGAAGGAGCCTCGGTGACCGCGCCGCATCAATTCGCGTGCCAGTTCACCATTTCCGCAGCCCAAGTCCAGGATGGCTTCGTCGCCTGCCAGGCCATCCACCACCCGCATTACCCCCGGTTGCAGGTGCAAGCGCGTGGAAGAGAATTCGTGCCCGAAGGTCTGGTAGAATTGTTTATTCAGCGCAAGCAACCGCGCAATGGTCTGGCTTTTCATAATCAGTCTCATTATACTGTGTGAAGGTAACAATTTATTAAAATAGGGAAAAGGTGAGCGGGCTGCCAGATTGCCCGCGAACTGCAACTCCCCTGTCCATGTGGAAGACTTGTGTGAAGAAGTGGTTAAGAAAAGTTCCTTTCAGCAACTCCGCACCCTGACACCCGAGAAACTGGCCCTGGCGCGCCTGATCCTTGATGACGTTCGGGCTGGTTTTCCGGTCATGGAAGCGGTGCGCCGCCATCCAGAGGCAGCCGGGCACATCAATAAATCCGCGCTGGTGGCAGCTTATACCCAATTGGTCAAGCGGGGCGAGTGGCCTGTCGACGAGGCCTTGCTGGCAACCATCCGCTTAAAACCGGTCCGCACGCTTTCGGGTGTGACAACCGTCACCGTACTAACCAAGCCTTATCCCTGCCCCGGGAAGTGTATTTTCTGCCCGGATGATATACGCATGCCGAAATCGTACCTGCCGGATGAGCCGGGAGCGATGCGTGCTCTCGAGCACGGTTTTGACCCCTACACACAGGTGAAATCCCGCCTGGAATCGCTCACCTCGGTCGGGCACCCCACCGACAAGGTGGAATTGCTCATCCTGGGCGGGACGTTTTCCTCATACCGCCGGGATTATCAGGAGTGGTTCGTCCGGCGCTGTTTTGAAGCAATGAATCCCGCCGCGCTGCTGGAGGATGGGGCAGGGTTGAAGGAAACGCACCTTATCAACGAATCCGCCCTGCACCGCAATGTGGGCCTTTCGGTGGAAACCCGCCCCGACGAAGTCAGTCCCGCGGAACTGGCCTGGTTCCGTTCACTGGGTGTGACCAAAGTCCAGATGGGTGTGCAGAGTCTGGATGACCAGATCCTGGGGCTGAACCAGCGCGGCCACACCGTTGCAGAGGCCCGGCGTGCCACGGCTTTGCTGCGTGCAACCGGCTTCAAGATAGTTTTGCATTGGATGCCCAACCTTTTGGGGGCTACACCCGATTCCAATCGGGCTGATTTCCCGCGCCTGTGGGATGGGCTTTGCCCGGACGAGATCAAAATCTACCCCACCCAATTGCTCGAAACCGCCCCCCTGTATGAATACTGGCAACGGGGTGAATATCACCCATACACCACGGAAGAATTAGTTCATCTGATTGCAGATGTGAAAACATCCATCCCGCGTTACTGCCGCGTCAACCGCATAATCCGCGATATACCCTCCTCGCATGTGGTGGCTGGGAACCGGCGCAGCAGCCTGCGGCAGGACGTGCATGCAGAAATGACCCGGCGCGGTACGCATTGTGACTGCATTCGCTGCCGGGAGGTGGGGGCAGGAAAAGTGGATACGGCTTTGCTGCGCCTAGACGATCTGATTTACCACCCGGATGGGGCCGAGGAACATTTCCTGTCCTTTGTCACCCCCGAAGACAAAATTACCGGTTTTCTGCGGCTTTCCCTGCCCGGCCCTAAATCCCCCACCACGGGTTTGAGCGACCTGGCGGGGGCGGCCATCATTCGAGAAATACATGTTTATGGGCAATCATTGGCTGTCGGGGTGGAGCAGAGCGGCGCGGCGCAGCACGCCGGGCTTGGTACACGCCTGTTGGAGGAATCCGACCGGATCGCCGGACAAAAAGGATACCGCCGGATGGCAGTCATCGCGGCGGTGGGGACACGGCAATACTATTTGGAACGAGGCTTCGAAAGGGGAGAACTCTATTTGGTGAAAACTATTTAATTGTTCAGCGATATAACTTTGCCAGGAAAGGCTACTTTGCTCCTTTTTCCCACTCAGCCACCGCTTGCCGGATGAGCGTCTTAATCTCCGGGTCGGGTATGGCATCAACTCCTTCATATCTTTTTATTCCATCTTTTACTATCACAATGCCACCCGGTCCTTCGACCAGTTGGATGCCGCGGTCTTTGAACGGGCTGGTTTCCAGCCTGGCTTGCAAGACTCTATCAATTTGTTGGATGATGCTGTCGAGGACTCGCGCCGGTGCGGCAATCTCAACAACGGGAACGCCATTCTTCTTTTCTACTTGGACCGGTGGCTGGGTCACTGCGGGCAATGGCGCGATCGGAGGGGGCGGTTCCGGGGCTGATTCTGTTATTGGCGTGGTCGGCCGGGCCGTTTCCAACCATGGACGCAGTTCCAGCACCAGGTTGAGCAAACGTTGGTACTGCCCGGGCTGGAGTTCCGCTTTGTCATTCAGGCGGGTGCCATCCATACCCAGCCAAACCTTATTGCTGTGCGTCCGCCAGGCGCTCAATACTTCTTCGTCATCCGGCGCGGCAAGGGTATTATTATTTGCGGGAGGCAAGGGGGTGTGTGGTCTGGAACGACCTTTTAATGCACGTTCAATCAACCCCCCAATGGCTGCACCGAAGCAGAAAATGACGAGAAATAAGAAAATAGTAGCGCCTGTTATTTGCATAGGTCCAGCTCCTTGCGAATTTTCATGCGGCACACCATGACACTATTTTACAGGATTTTACAATTTCGTGAGTGCCTGACAGGTCGGGCATATATGCGTTCCGCGCTGGCCAACGACGATCCGCTCGATCGCAGAACCACATACCGGGCAGGGTTCTCCTTGGCGGCCATACACTCTGAATAGGTTCTGAAAATCGCCTCCACGGTAAACCCAATCTATGCTGGCACCGTTGCGATTGATGCCTTGCTCCAGCACTTCCCGGATTGCCATTCGCAGAATCTCAGCTTCTTCTAGTGTCACCGAATCCGAGGGTGTCAAAGGATGTAATCTGGCCATATGCAAAGCTTCATCTGTGTATATATTACCGAGGCCGGCTAGGAAGGACTGGTCCAGCAGGAGCGGCTTGAGTTGACGGTGCTGGGTTTGCAGAGCAGCATACAGCCACGCCGTGGTAAATTCGTCAGAAAGCGGTTCTGGGCCAAGGTTCTGGAAGATCTCTGCGGGATCATCCACAAGCCAGACCCGCCCGAACTTGCGTGGGTCAGAAAAGACGAGTGTTCTATCGTCCGTCAGCTTCAACAGGAGACGATCATGTTTTCCAGGCTGATAGCCGCCCAAAACAACCAGTAAGTCTCCACTCATGCGTAAATGAATAATGAGATGGTATGCAGATAACTTAATCTGCAGGAATTTGGCCCGTCGAAAAATATCCTGGATCTGCTGGTCACGGATACGCCTTTGAAACAAGGTCGGAGAAGGCGAGACCAGTGTGCGATTCCAGAGCAGATTGGAAGAAAGAATCTGTTTACCGAGCAACGCTGGACGCAGGTTGCGGATGATGGTTTCGACTTCGGGGAGTTCAGGCATAGTCGGCAGTCAACTTCTGGATCCAAACCTGATTACGGCGCCCATAGGAGAGAGCCGCCAGGAACATGTCGGCAATCAGACCTTTATACGAGCTGTACCAGGAAACAACCTGGACTTTGCCATACCTGGCGCGTTTTCGAGCCTGACCGGATGGATGGTGGCGAGTGCGATCGGATTGGGTGTCGCTATCGCCGTGCCTTCAGAATCTTAACTTAATTGTTCCGCCAGATATATCTGGATGCCCATCTGTTTGATCTGGTCGAGTTGGGCTTCGATCCAGTCAATATGATCTTCCTCATCTTTAAGAATGCTTTCGAGCATTTCACGCGTGCCATTATCGCCAATCTCTACAGCCAGTTTAATGGCCTCGTTGTAGGCTTTAATGGCGCCATTCTCGGCGTCCCAATCGTTTTTATGATGAGCCTCGACATCCTCGCCAATGTGGATTTTGTTCAACTCGCTGACCACAGGCAACCCCTCCAGGAAAATGATCCGCCCGATGTGTTTCTCAGCGTGCTTCATCTCATCAATGGCACGCTTCTCGATCACTTCCGCCAGTTCTTTATAGCCCCAGTTGGCGCACATCTCGGCCTGCACCATGTACTGGCTGATGGCGGTTAGTTCGTCGGCAAGAAGAAAGTTCAGTTTTGCAATTACTTTGTCATTTCCTTTCATATAAACCTCCTCGGATTTATCTCCTACTCGTTGAACATCTGTCCCACACTGCGGCCCTCATGGGCACGCCGGATGACTTCACCAAGCAGCGGTGCGACAGTCAGGATGGTGAGCCGTTTGCCGAACGGTTCGCGTTTTTCAATGGGAATCGGGACGCTGTCTGTGGTGATGAATTCAGTGACGGGCAGGGCAGCCAATCGTTCCGCCGCGTTGGCAGAGAAGATCGGATGGACGAAGGCAACATATACACGCCGCGCCTTATTCTGTTTGACCAAGTTGACTGCCTGTTCGATGGAACCGCCTGTGTCGATTTCGTCATCCACCAGCATCACATCCCGATCCTTCACGTCACCTATGATGGTCAGCGCCTGCGATTTGGCATCATTGGACACCCGGCGCTTTTCAATGAAAGCAATCGGAGCGTCGATTCCATAGGCAAAGTTACGGCCTTTCTTGGCGAACCCAAGGTCCACGGTGACGACAACCGGGTCTTTGAGATAAGGGCGCAGGTTTTCCTTGATATAGTCCACTAGGATGGTGGAGGCATTCAACACATCCCCGGGCACGGAGAAAAAGCCCTGGATTTGATAGGCATGCGGGTCGAGCGTCATATACCGGTCTGCACCGGCTATCTGGATGATATCAGCTATCAGGCGGGAGGTTATGGGGATACGCGGCTGGTCTTTTTTATCCGAACGGCCATAGCACAGGTAGGGAACAACGGCCGTGATGCGGGCGGCCGAGTCCAGACGGAGAGTCTGAAGCAGAATTAGAAGCTCCATCAGGTTGCGGTGTACCGGCGAGGCCGTATGCTGGATCACATAAACATCCTGACCGCGCACACTGCTATGAAGCTTGACGAACAGGTTCTCGTTGGGAAACTCAACGATATCCCGGCCGCACAAATTTTCCCCCAAATAATCGGCAACTTTCTGGGCAAGTTCGCCGCTGGCTGTTCCGGCATAAAGTTTGATACCGCCGTACACTCGCAATTCATTGGATTGGTTCATCTCTCTACCTGTTTTTTAGAATCCCACTCTGTGCGAAGAACGCTCATGAGTAGCACATCACCATACTGCCCATTATTGAAAGTCCCCTGCCGGAAACACCCTTCATGCACGAAACCGGCCTTTTCATAAGCGCGTATGCCGCCCTTATTTGCCTCATCGACGCGCAGGTAAATCCGGTTTAGGTTAAAAGTGCGGAAACCCAGGTTCAGCAGGATCTGCATCACTTCCGTCCCGTACCCTTTATTCCAGCAGGATTTGTCCCCTATAAAAAGGCCCACCTCTGCACTTCGGGCAGTCTGGTCAAAACCCATGAAGCTGCAATTGCCAATCAGCCGCCAATGGTCCTTGCCATCTTCAGATGCCAGGTCACGAACTTCAATGCCGAAGGGTTGTTCGTTGGCGGGTAACTTAAGCATTCTCTCGAACCATTGTTCCTCAATCGCCTGCGAGATGGGTAAATTCATTAATAAGTAACGACGGACCTCGGGGTCATTTAGCCATTCTACGAATTTTGGTATATCACTGCGCTCATTGCGACGCAGGCGAATGCGCTCACCGTAGATCATGTGACACTCCTGGGAAGCAAGATTGGACATTCAACATGGTTACTTGCAGACACTGACGCGACTTCTTTTTCCGTGGATTGGGGAGTCGGTGCGGGTTTTTTATGGCAGCTAAAGTTCCTCAACTCGGGAATTAAGTAGGATTATACTATCCTTGACATGTCATGCGTGAGGATTGGCTCAATGGAAATTGTTGTGTCGGAGAACAGGGGCCGGAAATTGCGTAACTAAAACCCGGATGCAGGAGGGAATTTGTTGGGTGGTTTTTCTTTCATTAGGGTTCCATTCGTGAGGTGTGTTATTCCATACGGGTAAACCCAACCTGGAAGATAGCTAATAACGAACTACCAATCCCGTACCAGAATACCCTACCCGGTAAAATAATTCTGCCTGCACCTGTGTTGCAGGCACAGATGGGCGGAGCGACCGCAGGGGGCAAAGTCGAGGAGAGAAGGCGTGACAAACCCCTTTATGACAGGCAGGTAACACCTCACGGGAGATTGCTTCAAAAAAAACCTCCTGCAATGACGAAATAAGGTAAGGAATAATGGTAATCTTCCTGGGATTACCAGAAAGCTACGAATGGGTTATTGTAGCAATCAATAAACTCACATATAATTCGTATATCAGTGGAATCAGAAAAATCGAAGGCAAGTTTTAACCGGCCAAAAACCATAGAATAGCCTGGTGAATTGGGCTCTACTCATAGGTTAATTTTGGAGGTGATTAATGAAACGAATCGTGTATCCCCTCGCAATATTATCCATCCTGATGTTCGCCTGTAACATTTCATCAACGGCAACTCCAGCGGTGGTGACAACCTCAGCGGCCACGGCTACCATACCAGTCCCGACCGAGCCTCCGACCGTGACCGAACCTCAGCAAGAGACTGACACACCTATGCCAGAGACAAATACCACCTGTAACGAGATGGCGCTCTTTTTGGATCCGGCACTGGCCTCCGGATTCAATTGCCAAAGTGTGCCGGAAGCTGCTGACACCAGCCTGCCACCTTTCGCAATCAACCCGCAGTACACTGAAATTACTCTGCAGGGCTACCCCCTGGGGGCCCGGATGATGACCCCGCATATCGATGTCTTTCCGGTCGAGCGATATGGACAGTTGTTACCAGACACCATTCCTCCGCTTGTGACGGACCTGCATTCCTATATAAGCGGGACGGTGCCGGGAACACAGGAACTGCCACTGCTCCCGATCCAAAATGCTGGACAATTGATCCATGTCCAATACCAGATCATTCCCTTTGCCAATGGAAAAGGTACACGTTTCCTCACCGAGTATGCCCAGTTTTTTGACCCGATCAATAATTTTGATGTGTTCTATACATTCCAGGGCTTGACCAGCGATGGGAAGTATTGGATCTCTGCTGTTCTGCCGATCTCCAACCCGATCCTGCCTGCAGACGGCAAGAATCCCCCAAATGGTCAGAGTTGGGATGAATTTGGCAACAATTTTCCTAAATATATCGCAGATATTACCACCCAATTGAACTCGCAGGCGCCACAGAATTATTCCCCCTCCATCCCCATACTCGATACACTGATTGCGAGCATCAGAATTCAACCGTAAAATTACGGATTCTGGAAATCATCGCCTGCAAGGAAATTAAACCGGGAGAATCTTGTCCTGTAATGCATACCGGACTGCCGCCAGGGCATGAATGCGGGTGGTATCGAACAGCGGAAGAGTGCTATCTGCCTGCGAAACCAGCAGCCCGATCTCGGTGCAACCCAGGATGATCCCCTCAGCGCCGGCTTTTGCCAGTGCAGAGATGATGCGCAGGTACTCCGCTTTTGAATCTGGCACGATTTTACCAAGCACCAGTTCGTTATAGATGACCCGGTGCACAATTTCCCGGTCGGCGCGATCCGGTATGAGTACATCCAGCGCATACTTCTCCACCAACCGGCCGCGGTAGAAATCCTGCTCCATAGTGAACTGTGTGCCGAGCAGGCCGACCCGCAGCAACCCCTGCGCCTGAATGGCCTCGGCGGTCGCGTCGGCAATATGCAGGAGCGGAATGGATATGCTCTTCTGCACCTCGTCTGCCATCTTATGCATGGTGTTGGTGCAGATGATCAGGAAATCCGCCCCGCCGGCCTCGACAGCCCGGGCCGCCTGGATCATGGCCCGGGTGGCATCCTGCCAGCGGCCTTCCCGTTGGAGCACTTCGATCTCGGCGAAATCCACGGAATACATCAAACTTTTAGCCGAATGCAGATCTCCCAGTAGTTCCTTGACCGCTTCATTGATGATGCGGTAATACTCGAGCGATGATTCCCAGCTCATGCCGCCGATCATGCCGATGGTTTTCATGGAAAGCTCCTGGTTTATCTTGCCCGGACAGTGGTGATGATTGTCCGCTTTGCCCCCGCGGCCAGCAACGCCTCTGCCATCGCCGGGGCTTTTTCTTTGAGGACCAAAGCGATCATGTTGCCCCCGCGGCCCCCTCCGGAAAGTTTAGCTCCCAACGCTCCGGCCATGTGGGCTGCTTCCGTTAAAAGATCCAATTCCGCGCAGGATACGGTCATCTCCTGTAACAGTGCATGATTGGCGTCCATAAGAATGCCCAGTGCGGCGGTATCCCCGCGCTCGATGGCCTGGCGTGCATCCCAGACAATTTCCGCCACCTGGTTGAAAACTTTTTCCCAGCGGATGGAATCTGCCTCCCGCAGGGATCGCACCGCCTCCACGGATTCTTTCGTCGGGGCGGAGATGCCGGTATCACCAATTACCAGTGTAAAGGATGCACCGACGCGGAAAGTTTTGATGGGCTGGCCTTTGACGAAATAGACTGGTCTGGCGAACGTGACAACCGTGTTGTCAATCCCCGAAGGCGTGCCGTGATAGAGTTTTTCGGCCTGAAAAGCCAGTCCGTTTACCTGACCATCTGACAGAGTCCGGCCAAGGTATGCCGAAAGTGCTCGCAGAATGGCAACCGAAACCGCCGCGCCGGACCCGAGGCCTGACGCAACCGGGATGGTGGATTGAAGATAGACCGTGCACGCTGGAGGGTGTGCGATAGCCAGAGTGGAGAAAACGCTGTTGATCACGGCAACCAGTGGATGGTGCGGCGCAAGTTGGGAGAGGGCAGAGGAAAGATTGATGTTGGGTGCTTCGATCCAGACTCCGCCACGCGAATTTTCGCTTACCGTCGCGGTTGCCTGCACCTGCGTTACCGGCACAGCCAGGGCCGGACGTCCGTAGACCACGGCATGTTCGCCAAACAGGATGATCTTACCGGGAGCAGAAGCGCTTGTCATGGTCAGACAAATGGACTATTTGTTTACGGTAGATAGAACACAACCAGAACTGCCAATCCCCATAGCAAAATGGAAATTTGTAATGGACGATCTGAAAGCAGGATTTCCTCCGGCTCACCCCCAATTTGCTTGACCTGCACGAGATAAAGGTAGCGGAAGATGGCATAAACAACGAAAGGGATGGTCAGCATCAATGACTCGGGCGCGGCCGGGCGAAAAAAGGTGTAGAGGGCGTAGGCAACGATGGTGGTGCCGGAGACGATCGTGATGAACTGGTCGAGCAATGGGATGGTATACCCGTCGAACACCTGCCGATGGCCGGTGGCAGCCTGGGCGAGCAGGGCCAACTCGGCGCGGCGTTTACCAAAGCCGAGGTAGAGCGCCAGCAGCGTCATGAGCACATACAACCAGGGCGAGAAACGTTCCACGACGATCAGGGTCGTTCCAGCATGCACGCGCAGCACGAATCCGGCTGCCAGGATCAATACATCCAGGATGAGGATGTGCTTGAGCCACTTCGAATAGGCCAGCATCATCGCGAAATAAACCAGCAGGGTCAGGGAGAATTGCCAGGCCAGCAGGTATCCAGCGGCCAGCGTGAACAGCACCAGCACGATTCCTACAGCCATGGCAATCGAATTTGGCAGCTTCCCGGAGGCGATAGGACGGTTCTTCTTTGTGGGATGCTGGCGGTCGGTTTCCACATCCAGCAGGTCGTTGAAAATATAAACCGCGCTTGAAATCAGGCAGAACAACCCAAACCCGGCCAGCGTGCGCAGGAAATCGGGCAGGTGGAAAAGCTTCCCATCGAAGACCAGCGCGGCGAAGAGAAAGGCGTTCTTGGTCCACTGGCGCGGGCGCATGGTTTTGAACAGACCTTTCAACATGATGTTATTTTACACGAAAGCGGTACAATCATGTTATGCCAAAAGTGCGTCTGGATCTCCTGCTGCTGGAACGCGGCATGGCCGAAAGCCGTGCCAAGGCCCAGGCGCTGGTAATGGCAGGACAGGTGCGCGTGGAAGGGCAGGTGGAGCTCAAGGCCTCGGCGCAAATTAATCCTGAAGCCCGCCTGGACCTGGAAATGGGCCCGCGCTTCGTTTCGCGCGGCGGAGATAAGTTGGAAGCAGCACTTCTGGCGTTCCCGCTGGATGTCGCCGGCTGCATCTGTGCGGATGTTGGTGCCTCCACAGGCGGGTTTACGGATTGCCTGCTCCAGCATGGTGCCGCCAGGGTCTATACCATTGACGTGGGCAAAGGTATCCTGCACTGGAAGCTGCGCTCCGACCCGCGTGTCGTTGTCATGGAAGAGACCAATGCCCGTTACGTGGAATCCCTGCCGGAGCCGGTCAGCCTGGTGACAATGGATGCTTCTTTTATTTCGTTGAAGATCTTGCTGCCGGTGGTTAAGGGCTGGCTCCCCTTAAACACTCCCCTCTCTCCCAAGGGGAGAAGCGCCGGTGGGGAAGCCGGGGTTCTTGCACTTATCAAACCCCAGTTTGAAGCCGGGCGGAAAGAGTCAGCCAGACACAAGGGCGTTATCCGCGACCCATCCGTACACAAAGCCATCCTGCTGGATGTGCTGACCTTTGCACAGGCTCAGGGCTTCGACGTGCGAGGGTTGCTGCGCAGTCCAGTGCTGGGGCCGAAAGGCAATGTCGAGTTTCTGGCGTGGTTGGGAGGGGGGGATGCAGAGCAAGCTGATTTTGCAACCCTGCTAGGCCAAGTTGTGTAAGAATGGTTGGGTGTGCGTTCAGGATTATTTTTGGGACCTTTTATAATTCGTAAGGTATAATTTTTATAAGCTGAATGCCAGAATTATCAATGTTTCGCAGCTCTAGTTTCCAGCAGGAGAATTCCCATGGCAAAAATAGATGAGCTCGTAAAAGACTTCCTGGCGCAGAAGAAGATTGCCGCCGTCGGCGTATCCGATAAGCGCGAGACCGGCTGCAACATTGCCTACAAGAAGTTCAAAGCAACCGGTTACCAGGTCTATGCGGTCAATCCCCGTATCACGGAATTTGAAGGCGATCCATGCTACCCGGACTTGCAGTCCCTGCCGGAAAAACCCGAAGCTGTCTTCATCCTGGCCAATCCCAAAGTGACTGATCAGATCGTCCTGCAGTGCGTGGACCTGGGGGTCAAGCATGTCTGGATGCATTGCATGATGGGCACCAGGCCCGGTCTGGCAACCAGTATGTCCAGCGTTTCACCGGAAGCAGTGCGCATATGCCGTGAGAACGGCATTGCGGTCATCCCGGGCTCGTGTCCGAATCAGTTCCTCCAGCCGGATGCCGGCCATGGCATGATGCGCGGCCTGTGGCGTTTGTTTGGATTTCTTAGAGTAGAGAGCAATTGAATCCAAGAATAACACGAATAACACGAAGAAAAAACTTCAATTCTTTTTGCAAATGCGTAAGTTTGTAAAGATAGGATGGCGGCGCAAACGTGCGCCGCTTTGTTTTTATAACTTCGTGCTCCTTTGTGTCCTTTGTGGTGAAAAATCAGGTATACTTTCCTCCGAATGACCTCCTATATCCGCAACTTTTGCATCATCGCCCATGTAGACCACGGCAAATCCACCCTGGCCGACCGGTTGCTGCATCTCACCGGCACGGTACCGGAGCGTGACACCACCGAGCAGATCCTGGACTCGATGGACCTGGAACGAGAGAAGGGCGTCACCATCAAGGCTTCCGCCGTGCGCATGAACTATACCGCCGGCGATGGCAATGCCTACGAACTGAACCTGATCGATACCCCCGGCCATGTGGATTTCGGCTACGAGGTCAGCCGGGCACTGAACGCCTGCGAAGGCGCCGTTCTGGTGGTGGATGCCACCCAGGGCATCGAAGCCCAAACCCTAGCCAACCTGTATTCCGCCCTGGGCGCCGATCTCATCATCATTCCCGTTATCAACAAGATTGACCTGGTCACCGCCCGCCCGGATGAAGTGGCCGAAGATATTGGCAGCCTGCTGGGAATCCCACCGCAGGAGGTGCTGCGTGTCTCGGCCAAGGATGGAAAGAACGTTGAATCGGTCCTGGAAGCCATCATACAGAAAGTCCCGCCACCCAGCGGCGAAGCGGATCTGCCCTTACGGGCGCTCATCTTTGATTCGCATTACGATTCCTACAAGGGCGTCATTGCCTATGTGCGCGTGGTGGAAGGCAAGGTCACGGCGGAAGAAACCATCCGCATGCTCGCGACCGGCGTGGATGTCAAACCCATCGAGGTGGGCATCTTTTCTCCCATTATGAAACCAGTGCCTGGCCTGACTGCCGGAGAGGTTGGTTACGTTGCCACCGGCCTAAAAACCGTCCATGATGCCCGCGTCGGTGATACCATCACCAGCGCGGCCGGACCCGCTGCGCAGGCATTGCCGGGATACCGTGTTCCCAAACCGATGGTCTTCGCCGGGATCTACCCCTCTGAAGCGGACGATTACCAGAACCTGCGCGAGGCGCTGGACAAGCTGCAATTGAACGATGCTTCATTAACATTCCAACCCGAGACTTCTCAGGCGCTCGGGTTCGGCTTCCGGGCTGGTTTCCTGGGACTGTTCCACATGGAGATCATCCAGGAACGACTGGAGCGCGAGTACAACCTGGAGATGGTTTTCACTGCCCCCACGGTCGCCTACGAAGTATTGTTGCATACCGGCGAGACGAAGATCGTTGCCTCTCCGGCCGACCTGCCCGAAGATGGTCTGGTTGCCGAGATCCGCGAACCCTGGATGAACATCGAGATCATCACGCCGACGGATTATTACGGGCCGATCATGGAACTGGTCACCCGGCGCCGCGGCGTTTACAAGAGCCAGGAATATCCCGCTCCGCACCGGGTTCAGTTGAATTACGAAATCCCACTTTCCGAGATCATTATAGACTTTTTCGATGAGCTCAAGAGTCGCACGCGTGGCTATGCCTCGCTGGACTACCAGTTCCTCGAATACCGCGCCGATAAATTACAGAAGCTCGAGATTTTGGTTAACGGCGAACCGGTCGATGCCCTGGCGGCAATTGTCCATGAGAAGGATGCCTACCATAAAGGCCAGCGCTTCATTACCAAGCTCAAGGAACTTATTCCTCGCCAGTTATTCGATGTGGCCATCCAGGCTTCCTCTGGCGGGCGCATCATCAGCCGTGCCAATGTCAAAGCCACCCGTAAGGACGTATTGGCCAAGTGCTATGGTGGTGATATCTCCCGCAAGAAGAAACTGCTTGAAAAGCAGAAAAAGGGCAAGAAACGCCTGAAGATGGTCGGTAATGTGGAAATCCCCCAGGAAGCCTTCATGGCGGTCTTAAGTTTGGAAGAGGAATAATCGTTAAACACAACGGACAAGAAAGTTCACAAAGGCAAATACAAAAAACCTTTGTGAATCTTTTCCGTGGTGATACTGTGTGCACTTTGTATTAAGAAACTAATATGTCTAATTTTTGGAAATCTGGCCGCCGCTGGCTGCCCGGGGTGGTCATCAGCCTGATTGCCATCCTGGCATTCATCCATTTCGTGGATCTGAACCGTTTTATTGCAGCCGTCCGTTCCGCCAATTACTGGCTGATCCTGCTTGCCTTGCCCATGATGGTCATTTGGTTGATGGTCCGTGGGATTGTCTGGCGGACTCTGTTGCGCAGGCGTGCTTCCTATCGGGATGTCTTTTGGACCCTGTGTGAAGGTTATTTACTGAACACAGTCCTGCCCTTTCGCCTGGGGGAAGTGGGGCGCGCCTTCCTGCTCGGACGGAAGGCGAAGTTAGGTTTTATGGATGTGCTCTCCACCATCATCATCGAGCGCGTCCTGGACGTGGCATTTTCAGCGGCCATCCTGCTCAGCGCAGTACCATTCGTAGTCGGAGCGGCGGGAGCGGGACGCATCGCCATTGTCATCGGGGTGCTGGTGGTTGTCGGAATGGTCGTTCTGTTTGTGCTGGCGCGAAACCGGGCATGGGCGCTGGCTATGTTCCAGCGGCTCAGCGCACGCTGGCCTAAATTGCAGAGGCTCGGAGGGAACATGCTGGATTCGCTCTTCTCCGGCCTGGCCATCCTGACCGATGGCTGGCTCTTTGTTCGTTTCCTTTTTTGGATGGCGCTTAATTGGGCCATTGCCATCGTGCAGTTCTGGCTCCTGTTAGTGGCATTCTATCCGCAGGCGCGCTTGCTCTGGTCGCTGTTTGGACTGGGAGCGGTCGCCTTCGGCAATGCCATCCCATCCCTGCCAGGCGCGGTCGGCACGTATGAAGGCGCGCTGGGTGGCGCACTAACCATTCTCTCCGGTGACCAATCGACTGCATTGGCGGCCGCCCTGACCGCCCACCTGACCGGCATTATCCTCAATGTTCTGCTCGGGGCCTATGCCCTCTCGCGTGAAGGCGAGACCTTGATGGGGGTGTACCATCAGTTACGCAACCGGTCGGAGCAGGAACAACCAGAAAATGGCTGATCTTGGGAGGTATCCATGGCCATAACCATTCCCGAACGTATCGCGGCCGCCCGCGCTGGCGCTAATCCTACTGTTATTTGCCGGGTTTCCTCCGGCTGGGCGGTCATGTGTGACATGCAATACCTGCGTGGCTATATCATTCTCCTAGCTGACCCGCCAGTTGCTTCGATTAATGATCTTGATCATCTATAGCGGGCAGAATTCCTGGGCGATATGGCTTTGGTTGGAGATGCGCTGCTGGAAGTGACCGGTGCGTATCGCATTAATTATGGCATTCTGGGTAATTCTGATCCTTTCCTGCATGCACACATCGTTCCGCGCTATTTGACAGAGCCGGAGAACCTTCGCAATGGGCTGCCCTGTTCCTATCCCAGAAAACTGATGGATGCAGTCTCATTCGATCCTACATGAGATAAAGAGTTAATGGGACAGATCGCCACGGCCGTTCAAAAGCGTTTGTGACAGGGGTGGGTTATAATCGGTCAGTTATGACTATGGCACACGCCCACACGCACATTACTGATCTGAGCCGGTCCACCATCCACCGTCTGGCAATTTCCATCGGCTTGACGGCTGTTTTTGTGCTGGTTGAGGTCGCGGCCGGCCTCTTCGCAAATTCCATGGCACTGTTGACCGACGCGGTGCACAACGTGACTGATGTACTGGCCCTGGCGCTCACCTGGTGGGGGCTGCGAGCAGCCACAAGACCGGCCTATTCAGGCAAGACCTATGGCTACCACCGCGCTGGCATCCTGGTGGCCCTGGTCAACGCCACCATCCTGGCGCTGATTTCTCTGGGTATCTTTTATGAAGCCTATCGCCGCCTGGTCGCCCCGCCTGAAATCAAAGCGGATGTGCTGATTGGTGTCGGTTTAGCTGCAGTGGCCGTGAATCTGGTTACGGCCTTGCTGGTCCGGCGGGGCAGCCGACATGACCTGAACCTACGCGGCGCCTTCGTGCATCTCATGGGTGATGTTCTTTCAACCCTTGGGGCGGTCGCTGCCGGTATCCTCATCCATTTTACCGGCCTGAACTGGCTTGACCCGCTGGTCAGCATCTTTATCGGCCTGTTGATCCTCTGGAATGCCTGGGGCATTCTGCACGAGTCGGTCAATATCCTGATGGAAGCCACCCCCGCCGACGTAAACGTGGATGCGATGCTGTCTGACATTTTACATGTTGAGGGAGTCCGCGGCGTGCATGACTTGCATATCTGGTCCATCACACGCGGCATTCGGACTCTCTCCGCCCATATTCTGACCGATGATATTCCGATCAGCCAAGGGACAAAGATCCAGGCTGCCGTCAGCGAAACTCTCTACCATAATTATGGGATTGCCCATGCCACTTTGCAACTGGAATGTGAAGGGTGCGTCCCGGCCAACCTGTATTGTGATATTACTGACAGCAGCAATATCCATTAACCATGCATATTCTTACCGGTCTCACCTACTACCGTCCGCATACCTCCGGCCTAAGCATCTATGCAGAACGGATGGCGCGCGCCTTCGCCCGGCGCGGCCACGAGGTGACCGTCCTGACCTCCCAGGATGATCGTTGCCTGGCGCGCCTGGATTGTCTGGATGGAGTTACGGTGGTACGGGTGCCGCCATTGATGCGCGTCAGCAAAGGGTTGCTCATGCCCGCCATGCCTTCTGTGGCCTGGAAACTGGTGCGCCGGGCCGATGTGGTCAACCTGCACCTGCCACAGCTGGATGCCGCTTATATTGCCTGGATCGGAAAAATGATGCACAAGCCGGTGGTACTGACCTACCATTGCGACCTGCGTCTGCCGCACGGCTTAATTCATTCATTAGCCAACCAGGTTTCGCACGCTGCCAATCATGTCGCGGCCTGGGGAAGTGATGCCATCGTCAGTCTTACACTCGATTACGCCGAGCATTCGACTTACCTGATCCACTACATGGATAAGCTGCATGTGCTGGACGCACCGGTCGAGCTGGCCCCGGCCGGGAAGGCGGATATTCAGGCCTTTCGCGAGAAGTTCGGCATTCATACGGGCCAGCGGATTATTGGCATGGCTGCACGTTTGGCCACTGAGAAAGGTGTCGAGTACTTAGTTCAGGCCTTACCGCAGGTGCTTAAGCATATACCGGATGCCCGCCTCCTGTATGTTGGCACTTATCAGAACGTGGTCGGGGAGGATGATTACGCTGCACGTATCCTGCCGCTTATTGATGGCTTGAAAGACCATTGGTCTCTCCTGGGAAACCTCTCGCCGGTGGAGATGACTGCTTTTTTCAAAACCTTAGAGGTGTTAGTCATGCCCAGCCTGAACAGCACCGAGGCCTTCGGTTTGGTGCAGGTCGAAGCGATGAGCTGTGGGACGCCTGTTATTGCAACAGACTTGCCGGGCGTGCGTGTACCCGTAAAGATGAGCGGCATGGGCAAGATCGTGCCGGTTGCCGATGCCGGTGCGATTGCGCAGGCCATTCTGGATATTTTGGCTGAACCGGAACGATATCTCGGCAACGAAGCCGAGATCAGGCATAGGTATTCCCCGGATGTGATTGCAGCTGGATATGAAAAGCTGTTTGAAGATATCCTGCAAAAACGCTGATAAAAGAATTAATCTATTATGTCCTTTGACGAAAAGTATTTCAGTACCAATGCTTATAAAGATGTTTCGTTTACCAAATACAGCCAGTATTGGTGGTCGAACCGGTTTTACGCAATCCTGGTACGCCGTTATGGCCAGCGCGGGACACGCCTGCTGGAGATTGGCTCCGGACTTGGCCATCTGGTTGGTCAATTGGATGGCATGTTCGTGACTGCCGCGGTTGACTTGAATCATTGGGCGCTGGTCCAGTCGAAGGCGGTTGCTCCCCGCACTTTACTGCAGGTGGCCAGCGCGGAAGATCTGCCCTTTACCGATGGTATTTTCGGAGTAGTTGTGATCAAGCATGTTGTTGAGCATTTGCCTCATCCTGAGAAAGCCATTGGCGAACTGGTGCGCGTGATGGCTCCGGGAGGCTACCTCATCCTTGCCACCCCCAACCTTGCTTCTTTGTCTAGGCCATCCAAAGGTGAGAAATGGATTGGTTATCATGATCCGACCCATATCTCGCTCAAACCGCCTGACGAATGGTTGGCCATGCTTAAAGAGGCCGGATTCAAACTGAAGCGGGTCTTTGCAGATGGTTTTTGGGATGCGCCCTATATCCCGGTGATTCCCGGCAGCTTGCAGAAATTGCTCTTCGGCTCCTTGGGCGGCATCCAGGCAATCAGCGGAGTGGTGTTCTTGCCAATGCGTTGGGGTGAGAGTATCATGGTGGTCGCGCGAAAACAGTAATTGGAGACAGAGATCCATGCCTGAAGAACCTAGCGTTCTTGATTATCTTAAATCCAAACTGAAATTCTGGGAACGAGGGGGGAAGATTCAGATACCTGAAGAGTCTGAACTGCTGAAAGAAGGTCCTTTGGAGACCTCCCAGGTAAATGTAGAGCACCCCGCGGCATTACCAATCGAGGAGGATTCGATGGTATTGGCGAAACCGCCTCGGGAAAAACCGGCCGAACCCAATCGTTGGCCCTGGCGTTCCCTCCTGTCTTTGGCCTTGGCTTTTTTGGCACAACGTTCGTGGGATTCGGTGAACAACCGAACGGCCACATTCGGGCTGGTGTTCTACACACTCGCCCTGGTGCTGCTTGTCTGGGCATGTATAAGCAAAGAATGGACCCTTGCATCTTTACCGGAGACCGGAACGGTTTCGGATATGTTGCAGGTGCGCTGGGTTCCGCTCATTGTGGCAGTGCCTCTGGCACTGGCTGCCTTCCTCACCCTCAATAACAACCTGTTCACTCTCTTGAATGTTACCCTTTGGGTCCTTGCGATTATCTGTGTGGTTTGGGGCTTCTGGCTGCCAGGGGAAGGCGTTCGGCCGCTTTGGATGCGAGTTAAGGCTTTCATTAAGGGCGATGCCTGGCAGATCAAGGTATCGCGTTTGACGTTGCTTGTCCTGTTTATAGTGATGGTGATCGGTTTCTTCCGCATCTATAATCTCACCGGCGTGCCGTCCGAGCCGACCAGTGACCATGCCGAGAAGCTCTTGGATGTGTATGATGTGTCCCAGGGCCTGACCCACATTTTCTTTCCCCGCAACACCGGCCGTGAAGCTGATCAGATGTACCTGACCTTGGTCGTTTCATGGATCTTTGGAACCGGGCTCTCCTATCTGAGCTTGAAAATTGGGACTGTCATCTGTGGATTGGTGACGTTGCCTTATATGTACCTGCTCGGCAAGGAGTTTGGCGGCAAACGCGTTGGCTTGCTGGCAGTTTTCTTTACCGGCATTGCCTACTGGCCAAATATCATCAGCCGGTTTGGGTTGCGATTCCCTCTATATCCATTGTTCGTCGCTCCAACACTTTATTATCTCCTGCGCGGTTTGCGGACGCGCAACCGCAACGATTTCATTATTTCCGGCTTGTTCCTGGGGTTCGGTTTGCACGGCTATACCCCCATGCGCATCGTGCCAATCGTGCTGGTGATTGCCGTTGGGATATACCTTATGCACTCCCAGTCCAAAGGCAGCCGAAAGCAGGCAGTCACTTGGTTGATTATCCTGGCTCTGGTTTCTGTCATTGTATTCCTGCCTCTGGCGCGTTATTGGGTGGATCACCCGGCAGACTTCGATGCCCGTGCCTTAAGCCGCCTGGGCACTCCTGATAACCCGCTGCCCGGTCCGGCCTGGCAGATCTTTCTCTCGAACACCTGGAATGCCCTGCGCATGTTCAACTGGAGCGACGGTGATACTTGGGTCAGCTCGGTAGTGTTTCGCCCGGCATTGGACATAGTATCCGGTGCACTGTTCTTGCTCGGGGTTGCTTTGGTGCTTATCCGCTACATCCGCAGCCAGCACTGGCTTGACTTGTTCCTCCTGCTTTCTCTTCCGTTACTGGAACTCCCCTCGATCCTCTCGCTTGCCTATCCGATTGAAAATCCGGTCCTCAGCCGCGCTGGGGCTGCGTATATACCGGCGTTTCTGATCGTGGCAATGGCGCTGGATGGGCTGCTGTCAGGGATCAAATCCAAAATGAATCGTCGCCTTGGGGCTGCCATGACCTGGGTTGTCATCCTCTTCCTGGCGGGATTTTCCATGTTCCAGAACTATGACCTGGTTTTTCACCAGTATGCGGACCAATACACCGCATCCCAGTGGAACACTTCGGAGTTGGGCGCAGTCATTAAACAGTTTGGGCAGGTATATGGAACAACCGACTCAGCTTGGATTGTGGCCTATCCCTACTGGGTGGACACACGCCTGCCGGGTGACACCATCGGAATCCCAAATCGGGATTTTGCCATCTGGCCCCAGGATTTCAGCAAGACGCTGGATGTTAAAGGTCCCAAAATGTTCCTGATCAAGGTGGATGATACAAAGGATGCGCAAGCGTTGGAGCAATTGTATCCGCAAGGTGCCCTGAGCACGTTCCACTCGGCCACCAAAATTGAC
>JBEKEB010000003.1:0-58165 GCA_050014055.1 Anaerolineales bacterium
TTCCAAATAGCTTTGCAATCCCTGCGCTCGGCTTAGTTCAACTAAGGATTATGTGGCGGCTACCGACTCTACAACATAGCTGGCTTGCTGATTGCCGCGCCACATCAATCCTTAATTCATTATACGAACATTTTTTATGGTCAGTGACAATCCATCCCTGCACTATGCAACTAGAGATAGTTGTGGACCTGAGCCCACCTCCCCCAACTGGCGGAGGGAAACACTCCCCGGATGATGGATGCGGCCGAGGAGTATTCGTTGTATGATTAATTGACGGCTGGTAATCTGGTCTATACCAACCGAATTTCATGTTGAAATCCGGAAAATTGATTGTGGATGTGCAGGATGGAAATTCCTTTACAAGATTGTGTGAAATGTACGGATGGTGTTTGTTGGCGCTCAGAGTATGTACTGACAAACCCAGTGATTGACAAGGTGATCCATTTGGTAGTGAAAGAGGCTTTGTCTCCCAACACTGAATACATCGTGCCGGCCGATTAATTAACCCCAAACCCAAAATCCCCCGTATGGTGGAGGCAAACATTCCCTGGTTGATGGATGTAACCGGGATTTAGATGAAAGGTACCATGTTCGATCCTATTCTCGTCCCATTGGACGGTTCTCAACTGGCGGAGTGCGTCCTGCCGCACAGCGTTGCCATCGCTAGTTCTTTTGACGCAGAAATCACCCTGCTGCGTGTACTGGAAAAGAACCAGGCCGGCACGTCCGCACAATTGTTTGATCTGCTTAACTGGCAAATCAATAAGACCAAGGCGACGCTCTACCTGGAAAAGACCAGGAGCCGGCTTGAAGAAGCCAAAATCCGGGCCCGGGCGGCGGTACTGGAAGGGTTGGTGGCGGAAGGGATCACGGAATACGCCCAGAACCAGGGCATGAAATTGATCATTTTGAGCAGCCACGGGCATACCGGCCTGTCAAAATGGGGCATATCCAGCACTGCGCAAAAAATCATCCTGAGCGCACCCACCTCGGTGCTGATTATTCGGGCATACCAACACGATATCCAGGCGGGTGCGTTATCAACCATCCCGGTTTACCAGCGCATCCTGGTACCGTTGGATGGTTCGCAGCGGGCGGAAAATGTTTTACCAATCCTCACCCAATTGGCACATTTTCATAAGTCACAGATCCATCTCGTACACGTGGTGCAGATGCCAGAAATGGCGCGACAAATGCCCCCAGTGCGGGAAGATATTGATCTTTCCAACCGGGTGGTGGCACGCAACCAGGAAGAAGCCGGGCATTATCTCGACCAAATGAAGGTACGGTCCACCCTGGAGGGGATTGCGGTTCAAACGCATCTCCTTACCAGCGACAATGCGGCGGTTGCACTGCATCAGGTGGCGGAACAGGAACACATTGATATGGTCGCTCTGAGCGCACATGGATATTCGGGAAACCAACAATGGCCGTATGGCGGCATGGTCAACAATTTCATACTGTATGGCAAGGTACCTCTTCTGATCGTGCAGGACCTGCCCGGAAAACAAGAGTCAATTCCGCCTGTGCTGACTTCCAGGGAACGCCCAGAGCATTAGCGAATGCAGGCTATCCCGCACGATATTCCATCCGAAGCAGCCAATCCAGGCGTAGATAACCGACTGGGAGAATTTGCGCGCGAACTCGCGAAAACGCACGCGGTAGATCCATCCTTCCATCAAAAATCTGACCTGCTGGAACGCCTGCAAAGCTGGGAACAGTCTTTGCGGAATGCCAATGCGATCTTCAAGGGCGTGCCATCCAAGGACCTGCCGGTCTCGCGTGCCGCCGAATGGATGCTGGATAATTTTTACGTGGTCAAGCAGACCTTCAACCAAATTACCGAGGGCCTGCCATACAGTTTTCTCAACCAGCTACCAAAATTGAGTGGAACACCGCTGGAATCAGGGCGACCGCGCCCCGTGCAAGAACCGGGACTACCTCGCATTTTTGCGTTAGCCGGGGAATGGGTGGAGTACTGCCAGAGCCAGATCGAGCTGAATCAAACCGCCGCTTTTGTGCAGGAATATCAGCAAGTCGCGCCTCTGACAATTGGAGAACTGTGGGCGCTGCCGATCATGCTGCGAATCGGGATCCTGGAGCGGCTTGTTTATGCGACGACCGAACTGACCGGGATGGATACGCTGCCCCGTATTAAGACCGGTATTACCCCGACCCTGGCCGGTTCCGGGACAGGTTCGACAAGCCTGAGCCAGATCGATTCCTCGGCGGCGGCAAACGACTCCATTGTCGCCAACTGTTTTACCAGCCTGCGACTGCTCTCCACTAACGATTGGAAAGACTTTTTCGAACAGACCAGCCGGGTGGAACAGATTTTGCGTGAAGACCCGGCAGGGATCTATGCGGGAATGGATTTCGACACCCGCAACAGTTATCGCAGCGTCATCGAGGAGCTGAGCCGCAACTCAGCCTTCAGCGAAGAGCAAGTGGCGCAGGCCGCGATTACTTTTGCCGGGAGCACGGACGGCAAGAGCGCCGGGCGGAAAGGCCACGTAGGTTATTATCTGCTGGATGCGGGGCGTGCAACCCTCGAAGCCAGCCTGCACTACCAGCCGGAATCAGGTGTGCGCGTGAGGCGCGCCCTGCTGGCCCATCCCACCGTCACCTATCTGGGGAGTATCGCCTTCTTTTCTGCATTATTTGTGCTGGGACTGCTCACTTACACAAAGCTTTCGGACGGCTCACTGGCCCAGGTCATCCTGGCGGGGGTGCTCGGGGTTGGGCTGGCCCTGGAGGCTGCCATCAGCCTGGTGAATTGGAATGTTACTCATCGCATCAAACCGCACAGCCTGCCGCGCATGGATTTTTCGGAGGGCATCCCATCCGGCAACCGCAGCATGGTTGTCGTTCCAGCCCTGCTGGAAAACGCCACAGAAATCAGCCACCTCCTGCAAGAGATGGAACTCCGTTATCTTTCCAATCAAGACCCGCAACTGACCTATGCCCTGCTGACCGATTTCGGGGATGCCTCGGCACAAATATTGCCAGAAGATGAAAGCCTGCTGGCGCTGGCAAGGGCCGGCATTGAAGCCCTCAATAAAAAGTACTCGCAAAGACTGCCCTTTTATTTATTCCACCGACAGCGCGAGTGGAATGCATCTGAAGGGGTCTGGATGGGCTGGGAACGAAAGCGCGGCAAACTGGCGGAATTCAACCGCCTGCTGCTGGGTCTGGGTGAAACCTCTTATACAACCCAGGTAGGGGATGCCGGTATATTGAATAATATAAAATATGTGATCACGCTGGATGCAGATACCTCCCTGCCACAGGGCAGCGCCAACCGCCTGGTCGCCACCCTGGCGCACCCGCTTAACCAGGCCGAATTCGCCGAAGACGGTCGCTCGGTGGTGGCTGGTTACACCGTGCTGCAACCGCGCGTCACCACCAAGCCGACCAGCGCAAACCGTTCGCGCTTCTCACAAATCTTTTCCGGGAATGCCGGGTTTGACCTGTATTCCTTCGCAGTCTCGGATGTATACCAGGATCTATTTGGCGAAGGCAGTTACGTTGGAAAAGGGATCTATGATGTGGCAGCCTTCGAGCGCAGCCTAGCGGGGCAGGTACGCGAGAATACCCTGCTCAGCCATGACCTGTTCGAAGGGATATATGGTCGCGCTGCACTGGTCACGGACATCGTTCTTTATGAGGAATATCCGGGGCGTTACCTAGGATATGCCCAGCGCCTGCGGCGCTGGATCCGCGGCGATTGGCAGTTACTGCCCTGGTTGTTCCCCTTTGTCCACACCGAAAGCGGGATTGCCCGCAACCGGTTAGCCGTCATTGATATCTGGAAAGTTTTCGACAACCTACGGCGCAGCCTGCTTCCGCCAACGCTGCTGGCGCTGCTGGCTGCCGGCTGGCTGGTGCTGCCCGGCTCGCCGCTGGCCTGGACCCTGCTGGTGCTGCTGCCTGCGGCCCTGCCCATTGCAGCGCAAGTTATCTGGGATGGGTTGCATAATTTCGGACGGTTGACGCTCAAACAAATATTCGAACCCACCTGGATTCCGCTGACCCGTTGGGCACTTGGCATTGTTTTTCTGCCTTACGAAGCGCTGCTTATGCTGAATGCCATCGGCACCACGCTGATACGGCTGCTGGTTGCACGCAAAAACCTGCTGCAATGGACAACCGCGGCGAATGCAGCCCGTTCGTTTGGATTGAACAAGCGATACGAAACTTGGGCCGCCATGTCAGCATCCGTGGTCTTGACCGTTCTGCTGGGGACAGCCAGCGCCATTTTCCATCCTGCTGCGCTATGGGTGGCAACGCCTGTTTTGGTTGCCTGGTTGTTCGCTCCGCAGTTCGCCGCCGTGCTCAGCCGGCCGGTAATCCACACCTCAGCGCCGCTTTCGGAGACTCAGCGCCGGCAGGTCCGCCGACTGGCGCGCCGCACCTGGGCATTTTTTGAGCAGTTTGCCGGTCCGGATGACCACTGGTTGCCTCCCGACCACTTTCAAGAGTCACCGCGCGGCAGCGTGGAGCATTATACAACGCCGACCAACATCGGCCTATTCCTGGTATCCACGTTATCGGCATTCGATTTGGGCTATATGGGTTTGCCTGAACTGGCAGTCCGCTTGCGCTCCACCTTTGAGAGCATGGACAGGCTGGAACATTACCGGGGACACCTGCTGAACTGGTATGACTCGGAAAAGATGGCAGCGCTGCCACCCCGCTACATCTCCACAGTGGATAGCGGCAACCTGGCGGCCTGTCTGATCACGCTCAAACAGGGTTGCCTGGCCCTGGCAGATGCGCCGTTGCTGGACGACAGGCAATGGCAGGGTTTGCTCGTCATCATGGATATTCTGGCTGAAGCGCTGGAAGCATTGGAAAATGCCAACCCGCATCCCGACCTGGTATCTTTCGAAGTCGAATTGACCGGCATTTATGAGCGTGTCAACACCATCCAGAACCAGCCGGAGGCGTGGATAAAGACGCTGGCCTGGCTCTCTGGCGAAGGTTGGGAAGGGGTTTCGCGCCGGCTATTGGAATTGCTCGAGAATCATCCCAATCTCAATCCCGAATCCCTGACCGAACTGCAACTCTATCTCGACCTGATGCACCACCAACTGCAAGATATGCAGCGCAGCCTGGATTTGCTCGCGCCCTGGCTGGGCATGCTGGAGACAGCGCCGGCCGAAATCACGGAAACGCCTGCCTGGCAGGAATTCCGCAAAAGCTTGCCGGCTGCACTGCCCACATTGGGACAGGCAGAAGCGGTGTATGGCCGCATCCAAACGGCTTTGAATCGTTGCAAGGCACAGTTGCAGGATGAAGGCAGCCCGGTTCCAGCACGGGGCGAGGTAGTCCCGGGTCTTGCAACGGGCGAAACCGCGCTGGTGTGGTGTCAGAAACTGGACGACAGTTTATCTTCGGCGCGGATGGTGGTAATGCCCTTATTGATCGGTTTTGATGACCTGGCAGCGCAGGCAAACGCGGCTGTGAGTGCGATGGATTTTCACTTTTTGTTCGATGAACGCCACCAGGTATTTCACATCGGCTACAACGTCAGCACCGAACGGCTTGACCCGAGTTACTACGATTTGCTGGCATCCGAAGCCCGGATTGCCAGCCTGATCGCAATTGCCAAAGGCGATGCGCCGCAAAGCCACTGGCAGCACCTGGGCCGACCGGTGACAAAGGTGAACGGCAAGCAGGTATTGCTCTCCTGGAACGGCACCATGTTCGAGTATCTCATGCCGGCCCTGTTCACCAAAAACTATGCGGGAACGTTTCTCTCGGACAGTTGCTACGCCGCGCTGGAGGCACAGGTGCGTTACGGACAGAAACAGCAAGTGCCCTGGGGCATCTCCGAATCAGGCTACTATGCCTTCGATGTCAATCTGAACTACCAGTACCAGGCTTTTGGCGTACCCGACCTAGGTTACAAACGCGAGCTGCAGGATGATCTGGTCATCGCTCCTTATGCATCAATCCTTGGGCTCTCGTTGCAACCGCAAACCGTACTGAAGAACATGGCACGCCTGGAAAGCCTGAGCATGCTTGGGCGTTTTGGTTTTTACGAGGCACTTGATTACACCAAAACGCGCCTGCCAGCCGGCCAGGCACATGCCACCATTCAATCCTATATGGCGCACCACCAGGGCATGATCCTGCTGGCAGCCTGTAACTACCTGTCGGATGACGTGATGGTGCGCCGGTTCCATTCGGATGAGCGCATCCAAAGCGTGGAACTGCTGCTCCAGGAAAAGATCCCGCAAAACCCACCCATCGAATATCCCCATTCAGATGAACCGGCGGATCTGCCCGAGAGGCCACGCTATGTCAACAGTTTACCGTGGAGCGTTCCGGTTGACAGTCCCATTCCACAGGCACATGTACTTTCGCAGGGCGACACCAGTGTTCTGATCACCAACGCCGGAGGCGGATACAGCCAGTGGCGCGAGGTGGCTCTGACGCGCTGGCAAGCCGATACCAGCCTCGACCAGTGCGGCACGTGGATCTATATCCAGGACTGCGAGAGTGGCGCACTCTGGTCGGCCACCTGCCAGCCGGTCGGATGTGCGCCGGATAATCAGGAAGTGTTGTTTTATCCGCACAAGGTGGAGTTCCAACGCTCAGACCATGGCATTTCCCTGCGCACCGGGATCACTGTCAGCACGGATGGCGTCGAAATCCGGCGGGTGAACATCCTCAACGAGAGCAACCGACCTCGGAGGCTGAAACTAACCAGTTACGGCGAAGTGGTGCTGGCAGCACAGGCGGTCGACCAGAACCATCCGGCCTTCAACAAACTATTTATCGAGAGTGAATACCTGCCCCAGGAAAATGCAATGCTGTTCCAGCGTCGCCAGCGTTCTCCGGACGAAAAACCGGTTGTCTTGATCCATGCGGCTCTGATCGAGTTTGGGCGTAAAGTGACCGGACAGTATGAGAGCGACCGGATGGCTTTCCTGGGCAGGTTGCAGACTCCGCGCAACCCGCTGAGGCTGCAGGCTCCCAACCAGGCTCTTTCCGGCAGCATCGGCGGAACGCCTGACCCGATCATGTCGCTGACGCAGGAAATTGACCTGAAGCCGCATGGGAAGACCAGGGTCACCTTCCTGACTCTGGCGGCCCCCACCCGCCTGGAAGCCCTGGAAAAGTTGTCGCATTACCGCACCGGGCAAGTCATCTACCATGCTTTTGACGATGCCCAGGCCCACAGCGAGCAGGAGCTTCTCGAGCTGGGACTGACTGCCAATGCCGTGGAAGCCATCGAACGCCTGTTATCGGCCCTGCTCCACCCGGTGGGGACATTGCGGGCGGCACCACACATCCTGGCGCAAAATGTGCAGGGGCAGCCCAATTTATGGCCGTTCGGCATCTCGGGCGATTACCCCATTTTACTGGTGCGCATCCGCGACGGTGAAAGCCCGCTTCTGCCCGAAGCCCTGCAAGCCTTCCTCTACTGGCAAATCCGGCACGTGCCAATCAACCTGGTCTTCCTGAACGATCAGGATACCGGTTACGCCCTGGACCTGCATAATGCCATCCTGCGGCAAGTACGACGCATGGGAGCAGAGACCTGGCTGAACCAGCGTGAGGGTATTTTCGTGCTGCGCACCGACCAACTCCAGCACGCCGACCAGATCATGTTCGAAACAATGGCGGGCGTTATTCTGGATGAAAAAGGTGGAACGCTGGCGGAACACGCCATGCGACTTACTGCCCAGCCCACCCACCTGCCGGAGTTCAACCCGTCACTCTCCCCGCCCCGTGATCCCGAGCCGACCGCGGCACTTTCCCTTCCAGAAGACCTGGTAATGGAGAATGGTCTAGGCGGATTCAGCCAGGATGGCAGGGAATACATCATCCATCTTATGCCGGGGAAGAACCCGCCGCACCCCTGGACCAACGTGATCGCCAACCCGCATTTTGGCTTCATGGTCTCCGAAGCCAGTTCCGGGCCCAGCTGGGCGGAGAACAGCGGCGAGAACCGCCTGACCCCCTGGCGCAACGACCCGGTCACCGACATGCCTGGCGAGGCGCTCTACCTGCGGGATGAGGAGACCGGGCTGGTGTGGAGCCCCACACCCATGCCAGCCGGGGCAGAAACGCTGCATGTGGTCCGCCACGGAGCCGGCTATTCGGTCTTCGAGAGCCAGAGCCATGGCTTGAACCAAAACCTGCGTCTCTTCGCGTCGCCGGATGCACCGGTCAAGATTGCTCAACTGTGCTTGCGTAATCTGTGGGAGCGTCCACGACGTGTCACCGTCACCTATTACGCCGAATGGGTGCTGGGTACCACGCGCGACACCCACCAGGCTTATATCATGCCGGAGTTTGTCGCCGACAAGAACGCCCTGCTCGCCACCAATCCTTTCAACAATGAATTCACCCAGTGCGTGGCCTTTCTGGCGGCCAGTAAGAAACCACATGGCGTAACGGCTGACCGGACGGAGTTTTTAGGGCGCATGGGCAGCCTGCGCAGTCCGGCGGCGCTTGGGCGGATTGGATTGGCGAGCAAGGTGAATGCCGGGCTGGATCCGTGTGCGGCCATCCAACTGCACGTTGACCTGGCCCCCGGTGCAACCGAGCAAGTCTTTTTCATGATTGGTGAAGGCGCCGACCGGGCAGAAAGTCTGGCACTGATCGGGCAAGTCCAGGCAGAAGGCCAGGTTGATTCCATCTGGCAGGCGGTCCAGCAACATTGGGACGAGCTCCTGAACGTTATAACGGTTGAAACGCCCGACCCCGGCATGAACCTGATGCTCAACCGCTGGCTGCTCTACCAGACCATCAGTTGCCGCCTGTGGGGGCGCTCGGCGCTGTACCAATCCAGCGGAGCCTTCGGGTTCCGGGACCAGCTCCAGGACGTGCTGGCCGTGCTGCACGCCCGGCCGGCGCTGGCGAGAGAACACATCCTGAAGGCGGCCGGCCGCCAGTTCGAGGCGGGGGATGTGCTGCACTGGTGGCATCCGCCCTCCGGGCGGGGGGTGCGCACGCGCTTTTCGGATGACATGCTTTGGCTGCCCTACGTTACAGCCGAATATGTGAACGCCACCGGCGACGATTCCATCCTGGAAGAAAAAATCCCGTTCCTGCAAGCGGAACCGCTCAAGGTGGGCGAAGCGGAACGGTATGCCCAGTACGAAGCGACGAATAATCTGTATACACTTTTTGAACATTGCCGCCGGGCTATCGAAAAAGGAAGCACATCCGGCCCACACGGGCTGCCGCGGATGGGGGCGGGAGACTGGAATGATGGGATGAACCGGGTGGGGGTGGATGGGCGCGGTGAGAGCATCTGGCTAGGCTGGTTCCTGCACGCCTGCCTGACACGTTTTGGTACGTTGTGCCTGCGCATGAAAACCGACCCTGAACCTTACCAACAGCGGGCTAAAGGCCTGGCGCAGGCGCTGGAGGACCACGCCTGGGATGGGAACTGGTACCTGCGGGCATATTACGATGACGGCAGCCGCCTGGGTTCGGTGGAAAACAGCGAATGCAGGATCGATTCGATTGCACAATCCTGGGCAGTCCTATCCGAGGCGGCTGACCCGCAACGGGCGGCCCAGGCCATGGCATCCGTCGATCGCCTGCTAGTACGGGAGGCCGATCAATTGATCCTGTTGCTGGAGCCACCCTTCGATAAAACCAGCCGCGACCCCGGCTACATCCAGGGCTATCCTCCGGGCGTGCGCGAAAACGGCGGGCAGTACACGCATGCCGCCATCTGGGCAGCTTGGGCATTTGCCAAGCTCGGACAGGCAGAGCGGTCTGTGGCATTGTTCCACCTACTAAACCCCATCCAGCATTCCGATACGCCAGAAAAAATTCGGCGCTACATGGTCGAGCCTTACGGTATCGCGGCCGATATCTACAGCCAGGCTCCGATGACCGGCACCGGCGGCTGGACCGGGTATACCGGCTCAGCCGGCTGGATGTACCGGCTGGGCATCGAAGCCATCCTGGGCCTTAGCCGGGTTGGTAATGCGCTCATCATTAAACCGTGCATTCCCGGGAATTGGCCGGGATTTAAAGTGGATTACCGTTTTGGAAGCACTCATTACAAGATCAGTGTGGAAAACCCGTCGGGAGTCAATCGGGATGTCCGGCAGATTCTATTGGATGGAATTCCGCTGCCCACCGGATTGATTTCGCTGATGGACGATTGCCAACCGCACGAAGTACGGGTCATGATGGGCAGTAGCCCCGACTCCGCACAGGATTGAAATTATCCTTTTTCGCAGTTCATTTAAATCAGGGGTAATATAGAATACAGAGACTTCGGAAGCAAAATCAAGCAAAGGGATCCAAATAGCGCAAAGCAAAGATCCACCTCCTTACTTAAGCCTTGCATGAACGCAGCCTCCGCCGCAAAAGAGAAAACGCCTCTGCGGGGGTGTGATGTTACTTGTTGCGACGTGGGTCGCGTTTGGCCATCTTGGCGAACTGCAAACGGCACCGCCTGGGCTAGGACCTGGCATTTCATTCCGGGCATTTCGTGCCTATGCACCTTTCAGGCAGATTGTAGTACAAAGAGTTGACAGGGCCATTGGGTACCCTTATGATTACAGGTATTGTTTACATCAACCCGGCGGATGGACGGTTAGCTTGCGTGTGCAGGCCCACCTCCGGGATCGAAAACCAGTTTTACGAGGAGAAGATGGTATGGCTGATGTCGTTGGAAAGAACACAGGGGCAATGGCAGTCCCATCGGAGGCTGAGGTCGCGGGGCGTGTTGAGACCATTATGTCAGGAATGAGCCTCAAGGAAAAGATCGGGCAGCTCACCCAGATTTCGGGCGCGCCGTTCTTCCCGGGGCCGGAGCCAGCGGAAGTTATCCGGAAGGGTGGAGCCGGCTCAGTTCTGTGGCTCAATGACACGCAGCAGTTCAACGCACTCCAGAAGATCGCCGTTGAAGAAAGCCCGTCGAAGATCCCGTTGCTCTTCGCCCTCGATGTAATTCACGGCTACCGCACGATCTTCCCCGTGCCACTGGCGATGGCATCATCCTGGGATCCGTCGGTCGCCGAACGGGCCCAGGCCGTGGCGGCCAGGGAAGCGCGTGCTGCAGGCCTGCATTGGACCTTCGGCCCGATGCTCGATATCGCCCGGGATGCCCGCTGGGGCCGCATCGTCGAGGGTGCCGGCGAAGACCCCTGCCTGGGTGCAGCCATGGCGGCCGCCCAGGTGCGCGGCTTCCAGGGGCCGTCTGTCGGTACGCCTGATCATGTTGTGGCCTGTGCCAAACACTTCGCAGGCTACGGTGCGGCAGATGGCGGACGCGATTACGACCCGGTCTACCTGCCCGAGAGCCGCTTGCGCAACGTGTACTTCCCGCCCTTCCAGGCAGCTGTGAAGGCCGGCGTCGGGACGTTCATGAGCGCCTACATGGACCTGAACGACGTTCCCGCCAGCGGGAACCGCTTCCTGCTAAGCGACGTGCTGCGGGGGGAATGGGGTTTCAAAGGCTTTGTTGTCAGCGATGCGATGGCCGTTGGTAACCTGGTCATCGAGGGCTTTGCACGCGACGGGCGTGATGCGGCTTTGCGTGCGTTGCGGGCGGGCCTGGATATGGATATGGCCAGCGGGACATACCCGCAGCACCTGGCCGGGCTCGTAGAGGACGGCACGCTGAAACTGACCGACATCGAGGCAGCCGTGCGACGCATCCTCTCGATCAAGGTTCGCATGGGGCTCTTTGAGCAACCCTACGCCGACGAGTCGAAGCTGGCGCAGGTTGTCGCAATGCCCGAGCACCGCAAGGAAGCACGCCTCGCCGCACAGCGCTCGATGGTACTGCTGCGGAACGAAGGCCGGCTCCTGCCGCTTTCCAACAGCCTGAAGAACGTAGCCGTAATCGGCCCCGTGGCCGATTCAATGGAGGCCACAGAGGGTTCTTGGATGGTCTTTGGCCACACGCCGGCTGCCGTAACGGTCATCGAAGGCATGCGTGCCAGGCTGTCGGGAGCAAAAGTGGCGTATGCCCCCGGTCCCGAGATCCGGCGCGACATCGCATCCTTTTTCGACGACATGCTGCCCGGAGTCAACCAGAAGCCCGGGCAGACGCCCGAGCAAGCCGAGGCTGCCTTCCAGACAGCCGTGGACACCGCGCGCAATGCGGATCTGGTTGTGCTGGTGCTCGGCGAGGAGGCTAACATGGCCGGCGAGGCCGCCTCGCGCGCCTCACTCAATCTGCCCGGGCGGCAGGAAGAATTGCTCAAGGCAGTAGTGGCGCTCGGAAAGCCGGTGGTGCTGGTCCTTCTGAACGGCCGCCCACTGAGCATCGTTTGGGCTGCCGAGAACGTTCCGGCGATCCTGGAGGCCTGGGAACCCGGCAGCGAGGGAGGCAACGCGGTGGCCGACATCCTGTTCGGCGTTGCCAATCCAGGCGGCAAGCTGCCTGTCACCTTCCCGCGCAAGGCCGGCCATGCGCCGCTCTACTACGCCCGCGACCTGACGCACTCGCCTGAAGACGGCCCAATGTACCGCTCGCGCTACTGGGACGGTCCAACGACGCCGCTCTATCCCTTCGGCTTCGGTCTCAGCTACACAACCTTCTCGATCACTAATTTGAAAGTGACAGAGCCACAAGTTAAACTGGGGAATTCTGTGGCCGTTACGGCTGATGTAACGAACACGGGCATGCTTGCAGGTGATGAGGTCGTGCAGCTTTACATCCACCAGAAGGCCGGCAGTGACTCGCGCCCGAGGCGCGAGCTGAAGGGCTTCGAGCGGCTCACACTCCAACCCGGCGAGACGAAGACAGTCACATTCCAACTCGGCCCGGCCGAGCTGGGTTACTGGAGCACGAACGCCGGTAAATGGCTCCAGGAGGCGGAGGCCTTCGACGTGTGGGTCGGAGCCGATTCAACGGCGACGCTGTGCGCGGAATTCGCGGTAGTGGCCTGAGAAGGGCGGGCAAGCAACCTGAAAATTCGTTGTAAAAAGTGAATTTTCAAGGCGGTTCTGGTCTCCCGATAATTAAGCAAAAGGATCCCCTCATCTAGCGGGGATCCTTTTGGATTTCTTCCGTTCCCTTCCCAAAACGGTCCTAGTGCGCCGCAGATGCAAGCTGGTTGGCGACAGAAGCCAACTCACTTTGCGCTCCGGGAGCGAGTACATCCGGTTCATAGACTTCCAGGAACTGGGGGTTAGCGTCCAGACCCTTCTGCAGGGACATTTGCAACGCCGTAGCACCATCTGAAACACCGCCCATGTAGCCGGGATTTTGCATCGCCGAGGTGGAGAGTTGATAGCCGATCACAATCCTGCCGCTGAAGCTTTTAACGAGCTCGTAAGCTGAATTGGTCGGATCTGCTGGCGCGCCGATCAGCCCATTCTCCTGTAAGACAAAGTGCTGCGGATAATTGTCCACGCCCAAGGCGATGATGGCATCCCGGACGCGCTGGCTCTCGGCATGGTCAAGGCCGATTGGATTGCCGTTTTCGCAGTGCGTCTTGCCGATGATCGGTAATGGCGGATAAAGCGCAAGGGAAAAATATTGACGGGGGAATATTTGTGCAAAATCGGCAAATACTTGCTTCCATGAGCCAATCAACCGGTCGCTTGTGTAACCCAGATTAACCCAATTACAAATATCCGCCGGTGCATCCGGCAGGGTCATTTCGGCTGTGATTGAAGTTGGTCCGTCAGCTGCTATTTTGAGAAAGGAGGGACGATTTTCATAACGCGCGCTCACCATTTTCAGGAACGTGAACCAGCGGTTCAAATAGGTCTGGTCCCAGGGTGGCGGCAATAACAGCTGGGTTCCCTTGCCCGGACCATAATTAACACTAAACATCGAAGTTTGTACACCTTGAAGCGCCCATGCTGGCGAACCAAAGCCGGGGATCAGAACCAGTTCGACCCATTTGCCGTTTTTTTCGGCGGTATCAAAAACAGTATCCAGCTTGGTCCAAACAAAACTGTCCTCAGCCGGTTCGATATCCGCCCATGAAGTGCGAAAGGTGAGCCCGGAAACGCTGGGGTTTGTATATGTCTGGTCCTGGAATATTTTTCCTATAAAAAAGCTTCCTGCCTGTGAGTTGGGTTCGAAATTGTTCACCGCCGTGATGCCGGCCGGCTTGGCGGGGATGGCCGGGACAGTCTGTGTGCTTGAGGTTTCCATTCCAGCCATCGATCCGGTAGGAGTGGAACCAGCCGGGGTGGAAGTGTAACTTTCGCCGGGGAACGATTTTGGAAGGGTTGTAGTTACACATGCAATCAGCATTCCAATGGTAACCATCAGAATTGTCATACGGACCGCAGCATTCATAATATTTTCCTTTATTGTGATTGATGTGCCCAAAAATCAGGGACCTTTGGTGAATGGAAACGACCGGCTACTCAACATGTGCTAAGTCTTGCCCCAGGCGGGAGTGCTGGAATAGAGGATAACGCCTGCCGCCTTGGATAGGTTGGAGGGTAGTGTCGGATCGACCGGGATGGCCGATGGAGCAGGCGTCGGACCCCTTGATGGGAGGGTCGCAACTGGAGAAACAGGTGAAACGTATGTGGGGGTAGAACGTGGAACACACCCTGCCAATAAGATCATCAAACCTATCAAAAGAGAGAATCGCATTTTATCTGCCGAAAAATACCGATATTTAAGATTATAACACTCCAAATATTGGAAATATATAAGTCCTTTGGCACTGGACTCGCGGTGATTAAATGGCCTGTGGATGGATTTCACGGAGAATGCGTGAATCGAGAGACCTTCCCCAGTCGGCATAGCGCATCACGGTCAGAATATCTGCCCCATCCAGCACTGTCAGCAACGGCTCGAGCCGCGCGAGAAAAACCGGGCCGGACCCGGCCGGGACCAGCTCCGATATCATCCAAGGCGGCGGCGTAGACAAGCACGGCACCTTTGTTCAGGAGGCCAATCCCAAGATCGACAAGCAGATCGACGGCGCGAATATTGCAAATTACTACCAATACCCAACGAGCCCCGACTACATCAAATGTCCCTCGTTACATATTGCTACAATCAAACTCGTGCCATGCATGACAGGTTCTTAATTAAACAACCCTGTGCGGTTAATAATGAGACCACATGGAATCTAGATTCTATATGGTCCATAGGGTGCCCCCAAAGGATATCGTATATACGGATAATACAAAGTTGAGAGGGGAACGTGATGCTTTTCTAATAAGAGTATAAAGATTTCTTCTTTGATTTTTTCACAATTCAACCCTTGACTTAGAGTTGACTCCAGGTGGTAAACTATATTTGAGAGGTGAAATTATGAAAATCGCGGAACTAAGTGAACGATATGGTATTTCGTCGGATACGCTGCGCTACTATGAACGGATTGGGCTCATTCAGCCGGTAAATCGAAATGAAAGCGGTATCCGGGATTACAACGAAATCGATTTGAAACGGGTTGAATTCATTAAGTGTATGAGGAGTGCCTGGCTTCCCATTGAAGCGTTGATTGAATATGTCGGACTGGTTCAATAGGGCGACGGGACCATTGGAGCCAGAAAAAAGATCTTGAAAGAGCAGCGGGAGCAGCTTGCAACCAGAATGAAGGAAATGCAAAAAACGCTGGACTTGCTGGATTACAAAATTGAAGTGTATGAAAACGCTGTTTTGAAAAAAGAGAAGGAAATGATCCAAACTGAAATTCAAGTCCCGGAAATCATCTGATTAACATAAAGACAGGAGTTCAGAAAATGCAAAAGCGTAAGCTTGGAAACGGCGGCCTGGAAGTCTCGGCTCTCGGGCTCGGTTGCATGCGAATGAGCCATGATGAAAGCCCGCTTCCCGACAAGCAGGAGATGATTGCTTTTCTGCACGCGGCGGTTGAACGGGGCATCACTTTCTTTGACACGGCTGAGGTCTATGGTCCATTCACGAACGAAGAACTGGTGGGGGAAGGGCTGGCTCCTTTCCGCGGTCAAGTGCTGATCGCCACCAAGTTCGGACACAATCTTGACCCTAACACGGGCGCGAATCTGGGTGGCTTGAATAGCCGTCCGGAGCACATCCAGCAAGTGGCCGAGGCCTCGCTCAAGCGACTCAAGGTGGATGCCATCGACCTGTTCTACCAACACCGGGTTGATCCGGACGTGCCCATCGAAGACGTCGCAGGAGCGGTGAAGGACCTGATCCAGGCTGGCAAGGTGAAGCACTTTGGCCTCTCTGAGGCAGGCGCACAGACAATTCGACGCGCCCACGCGGTCCAGCCGGTCACGGCCGTTCAGAGCGAGTACTCGCTGTGGTGGAGAGAGGTTGAAACGGAAGTGCTGCCTGCTTGCGAGGAACTCGGGATCGGCTTCGTGCCATTCAGCCCGCTGGGCCGGGGCTATCTGACGGGAAAGATCGACGAAAACACAACCTTCGCCAGTGTTGACATCCGCAGCCGCCTACCGCGTTTTACGCCCAAGGCGCGCAAAGCCAACCAGGCAGTAATTGAACTGCTTGCCAGGATCGGGGAACAGAAAGGCGTGACACCCGCCCAAATCGCGCTGGCCTGGCTGCTGGCCCAAAAGCCGTGGATTGTTCCCATCCCGGGCAGCCGGAAGCTCGAGCGCCTGGATGAGAACATCGGCGCACTGGCCGTCGAACTCAAACCCGACGATCTGCGGGAGATCAAAAGTGCCATTTTGAAGATCACGGTACAAGGGGATCGCTATCCCGAAGAACTGAAGAAACAATGGGGTCACTGAGCAAGACGAGGCCTGCAAGAAATTCAGAAAAAGGAGTTGTACTAATGACTACATGGACGAGCGAAGAGCTTACCAAGATCGGAAAAGCAGAAGAATTGGAAATCGCATCACTCCGCCGCGACGGCACACTGCGAAACCCGGTGACAATTTGGGTCGTTCGCGTTGGCGATGATCTCTACGTCCGGGCCTTTAAGGGCCGCAGCGGCCCCTGGTTCCGTGGCGTGCTTGCATGCCACAAAGGCCATATCCAGGCAGGTGGCATCGATAAGGATGTCATTTTCGCGGAGGTTTCCGATCCTGAAATCAACGACCAGATCGACGCCGCCTACCGCAGCAAGTACGGCCACTATGATTCGGAATACGTCGACCCCATGGTGACCCAGGAAGCACACGCTGCGACCATCCGACTCATGCCGCTCTAAAGTCGCTTATAGTCAATTTTATAAAGGAGAAAACCATGGAATACACTCAAGTAGGATCAACAGGGATGAAAATCTCGTACATCTGCCTCGGCAGCATGGGGTTTAGAGACGCGGAAGGCGGGTTTCATAAATAGATGCTGAACTAGGAAAACAGCCACCCGATCAACTCACGTGGATATTCAGGAAGCGTTGGTAAGGTTTATTGGGATGACGACTGCCATCCTTTTGAACAAAAATTCGTCTGGAGAAAATGATGCAAACTGTAAAATTGAACAATGGCGTTGAAATACCTGTTCTTGGTTTCGGCGTTTTTCAGATAACTGATTCGACCGAATGTGAAAGAAGCGTGGTTGACTCTATTCAAACGGGATATAGCCATATTGACACTGCCGCTTCTTACCAGAACGAAGAGGCTGTTGGCAGGGGCATCAAACAAAGCGGCGTTGCAAGAGAAAAATTGTTTATCACTACGAAACTTTGGATTCAGAGCAATGGCTATGAAGGCACATTAAAGGCCTTTGAAAATTCCACGAAGCGCTTGCAATTAGACTACATTGATCTGTATCTGATTCATCAACCATTCGGTGATGTGTATGGTGAATGGCACGCGATGGAAGAACTGTATCAACAAGGCAAAGTCAGGGCAATCGGGGTTTCCAACTTTCCTCCTGACCGAATCATGGACTTGATGATACATAACAAAATAGCGCCTGCGGTAAATCAGATTGAAATAAATCCTTTCCAACAGCAAATTGACACGCAAAAGTTTTTACAAGACAACAGCGTTCAGGTTGAAGCATGGGCTCCATTTGCAGAGGGAAAGAAAAATATTTTTCAAAATGAATTACTGCTGTCAATCGCCGCAAAGCACAAAAAAAGTGTTGCCCAGGTAATTCTTCGATGGCTTGTACAAAGAGGAATTATTACTCTTGCAAAATCAACCCGCAAAGAAAGAATGATAGAAAATATAAGTGTGTTTGATTTTGAATTAAGTGTAAAAGACGTAGCGGCTATTACAACTTTAGACACAAAAACCAGTAGTTTTTTTGACCATCGTAACCCTGAGATGGTGAAGTGGCTGGGCAACAGAAAGCTGGATATTTAGTGAGTGAAGGAGTAAAACTATGGAATACGCACGGTTTGGTTCAACCGGCATGAAAGTTTCGCGCATCTGCCTGGGCTGCATGAGCTATGGTGGACCGACGGAACGCTGGCCCTGGGCGCTGGATGAAGAGACCAGCCGGCCGTTCATCAAGCACGCGCTGGAATTGGGCATCAATTTCTTCGATACCGCCAACGTCTATTCGAATGGGCGCAGTGAAGAAATTGTCGGCAAAGCCTTGCACGATTTTGCCGGATCGCGGGATGAAGTGGTGATCGCCACCAAAGTATATTTCGATATGAGCGATAAACCCAATGACGGCGGTCTCTCGCGCAAGCACATCCTCAGTTCGATCGACGCCAGCCTCAGGCGACTGGGAACGGATTACGTCGACCTGTATCAGATCCACCGCTGGGACTACAACGCCCCCATCGAGGAAACCCTGGACGCCTTGAATGATGTGGTGCGGGCCGGCAAAGCCCGCTATATCGGCGCATCGGCAATGTACGCCTGGCAGTTTGCCAAAGCCTTGTATACCTCGGACCTGCACGGTTGGACGCGCTTTGTCTCCATGCAGCCTCATTACAACCTGATCTACCGGGAGGAAGAGCGGGAGATGCTCAAGCTCTGCCAGGATCAGAAGATCGCAGTGATCCCCTATTCACCGGTGGCCAAAGGGTTGCTGACCCGCAAACCAAACAAAGAACGCAATGAAACGCTGCGCGCCCAGACCGATGCCCTCGGCAAGAGTTTGTACAAGGAAGAAGACCTCGCGATCGCACAGCGAGTGTACGAGGTGGCCGAGAGGCGCGGCGTGCCGATGGCGCAGGTGGCCATGGCCTGGATTCTTTCCAAACCGGTCGTCACTGCCCCGATCATCGGCGCCACCAAGCCGCATCACCTGGATGATGCCGTCGCGGCCCTCTCCATCCAGCTCACGCCGGAGGAGATCCGCCACATGGAAGAAGCCTACCAGCCGCATCCCGTGCTCGGGTATCAGTAATATTAATAAAGACCAGGCACCCTAATCACTGAATCATCCAAGCATAATGCCATGAAATGTAGGCGCCGTGTGCTGAATTTCGTGATATTAGTTACGAAAATCCCTGGCTTTGACCAGGGATTTTCGCGGAAAAGGATCATCCACATATAAGGTGGCCACAAGGGGATACCTTATTTACGGATAAACCATGGTCGAGAGAGGGGATTGATGCTGCCGACCCAAAAGGGATTAAGATTTCCTATGTCCAAAAGAAACTCCATGGGAATCCTTCGGATACGCCGCTGATGTATACCGTTAGGCTGACAAATAAGCGCGGCAGAAAGATCAATGCGAATCCGGCGGTGGTATCCGTGAACGTCGCAGGAGGGAACTATGATGAAAGAGATTGAGAATCGTAAGGCTTCTACCAAACTTCCGAAGTCTACGCCCCTATGGGGTGCGTCGCAAAGACTTCGGAAGTTTTTAAAATAAAAAATCTGTTTGCCAGGAAACAAACAGATCCTATCATTTTGTTCTATTACATAAATTATATAATACCAGGAGGAGAATTGCAATAGCGATTAAAGGTGATGTTTTTTATAAGATGGACGTTGTAAAATGCAGGCCAATTCATTCACTCCGCAAATGGAGAAACTCAATAAATGACTGAGAAACAAGCTGGGCTTTCCGCAGTTATGCAGTTTTAGAGTTTGTTTCAGAATGATCTCGGCCAACCAGCCAACCCTTACTAAAGGAGAACTACGATGCGTGTACTGCTATCGACAATCGGAAGCCGGGGCGATGTCCAGCCGCTGGTGGCGCTGGCGTGGCAGTTGAAGGCGCTCGGTCAGTAGGTCCGCCTGTGCGTACCGCCCGATTTCCGCGATTGGATCGAGGGCCTGGGGATGCCCGTTACGCTCATTGGACCCGAGTTGCGCTCGACCGGAAAAGCCAGCCCATCGGCAGCCCGACCCACACCCGAGCAGCGGCGTCAGATGATGGAAGGCACGGTCGCCACTCAATTCGAGACGATCGCTGCGGCAGCCCTAGGCTGCGACGTCATTGTGGGAGCGACTGCCCTCCAGATCGCCGCACCCTCTGTAGCAGAGAGGATGGGCATCCCGTACGTCTTCGCCGCCTACTGCCCGGCAGTTCTGCCATCGCCACACCACGCGCCCCCGGTTCTCGTCATGCTGGGAGATACGCCGGCACCCGCAACGGCCGATTACAGCGAGCTCTGGGCCCAGGATGCAAAACGTTGGACCGACACGTGGGGCTTGCTGCTCAACTCGCATCGGGCAAAACTCGGCCTGGCCCCGGTCAACGACGTGCGCAGCCACATCTTGACCGACCGGCCCTGGCTGGCCGCCGACTCGATCCTGGGGCCCTGGCCCGATCCCGGCGACCAGGCCGTGTTCCAGACCGGCGCCTGGATCCTCCCGGATGCGCGTCAGCTCTCCCCTGAGCTGGAGGCGTTCCTCCAGGCCGGCGAGCCGCCCGTCTACTTCGGCTTCGGCAGCCTCCGCGCACCGGAGCACCTCAGCCGGGTGACGATCCAGGCGGCCCGTGCACTCGGGCGCCGCGCGATCATCCTGCGGGGTTGGGCCGATCTGAACCTCGTAGATAACGAGCCAGACTGCCTGTCTATAGGTGAGGTCAACCAGCAGGCGCTGTTCAAACGGGTAGCCGCAGTCGTCCACCACGGGGGGGCAGGCACCACCACCGCGGCCGCGCGGGCCGGCGCGCCTCAAGTCGTCATCCCGCAGCATTACGACCAGCACTACTGGGCCAAACGTGTTCACCAGCTCGGCATCGGTAGCGCGCACGCACCCGGCACGCCTGCCAGTGACTCGCTGACGAGCGCTCTCGAGCAGAGCCTCCAACCCGACGTCACTGCCCGTGCCCGCTCCTTCGCCTCCTCATTGCGCAGCGATGGCGCACAGGTGGCTGCCCAGCGCTTGATCGCCACCGTCTCAAAGAACTGAAGGTTCAAGGATAGATGTTGGTTGGAATCACGAACACTCGCCATGCTTGACGGGTGTTCCTTTGAGTGACTATTACGTGGCGGGTCGGATTACCTTGGTTAAAAATAAATCGGATGGTCTGCATGGTCGTCAGGTCTATTCAACCTTTATGGCTTTGCGAACACCCGTATATAGTAGTGCCCCCAAGAGGATACGTTATATACGGATAATTGAAAGGCGAGAGGGTGAGCAAGGTATGAAGTAGTTACTTGTCTACCCGATCCAGTTGGAATTGGAAAAAGCACTTATCAATATCCATATCCAAACAATTGAAAATAATGACACTATTGAGCTTTTCATCCCCTTGTCTTATACTTATTACAAGCTCTATATAGATTTATTCTTTCGATTTATTTTTCATATTCATTCGCATATTAGATTCATAGACAAGGGTCTACAAGTAATCGTTTAATTTCAAGGTCCTGTGAGGTAGAGATGCCACCCGATATTTGGTCGCTTTATACCCTTATGTTAAAAAGTCGCCTTTTCGAAGAAGCCATTTCCCAACTCTGGCATGCTGGCCTGATATCTGGCGAGATGCATCTTGGGACAGGCGAAGAAGCAATTGTCGCAGGGGTTGTTGCCCACCTCTCAGAGGGCGATGCAATGGCTTTGGATCACCGTGGCACCGCTGCCTTAATCATGCGCGGGGTCGATCCTTTGCTGATAATTCGCGAACTGCTTGGTTGTCCAGATGGATTGTGCGGTGGCATGGGCGGACATATGCACATGTTCTCCAAAGAATACCTGGCTTCTTCTTCAGGGATTGTTGGAGCTGAAGGACCCGCCGCTGCCGGTTTTGCGTTAGCAGCACAGTACCTGCGTCCGTGTGCGGTCGCAGTTGCATTCTTCGGCGAAGGCTCGATGAATCAGGGGATGTTGATGGAATCGCTGAACCTTGCTTCCATTTGGAAACTGCCCGTGGTGTTCGTCTGCAAGGATGACGACTGGGCAATCACCACACGATCCGGGAAATCGACTGGCGGGGATTTAGACGAACGGGCACGTGGGTTAGGCGTCCCGGTAATTGATGCCGACGGTCGCGATGTGTCGATTGTATGGGAGGCTGCTGGCCGGGCAATCGAACGCGCCCGTTCAGGTCAGGGGCCAACCTTCCTGCATGCTCGCTGTGTGCACCTCGAAGGCCACTTCCTGGGCTTGCAATTGATCAGGGTCGTGCGCGATCCGATCAGAGAAATGCCTGTAATTGCTGGTCCGCTTATAAAATCTATCCTCCAACCTGGAGGAGCTGCGTTGGGCGAACGCATGGCAGGGCTGAAAATAATCCTTGATGCGGTGCTCTCAACCTTGCGCGATCCACGCCGGTTTCCGATCAATGACCCGCTTCGACGAACGCGCGCAACCCTTCGGTCGGAAACGACACGCCTGGAGGAATTGGAGGATCAAATCGAGAGAGAAATAAGCAATATCCTTGCATCCGCCCTGGCGGAGGTGCCGGCATGAAAACCATGTCATTCTCGCAAGCCATCGATAATGCCCTCGCCCAAGCCATGGTGGAGGATGCTCGTATCGTCCTTTTCGGCGAGGATATCCAGTTGATGCAACGCAACCTGCTTGTCCGATTCGGTCCCGCGCGCGTGCGGAATACACCCATCAGTGAGAGCGCTTTCCTGGGGGCGGGGGTAGCTGCCGCCATGGCTGGTTTGCGCCCGGTGGTTGAATTATATATGGTGGATTTCCTGGGTGTGTGCATCGATGCCCTCCTAAATCACGCCGCCAAGGTTGAAGCATTCTCAAACGGCAAATGGGCAGCACCGGTTGTGGTACGCGTGCCATGTGGCGGCGGCTACGGCGACGGCGGACAGCATGAGCAATCCTTATGGGGATGGCTGGCGCACATTCCCGGCCTGACCGTGATTGTGCCATCCACGCCTGCGGATGCCGGCGGATTGATGATGGCGGCATTGCAGTGCGATGGACCAGCCATCTTTCTTGAACCAAAGCTGCTCTCGGAATCCTGGCTGGAATTCCTGGGGTCAGGTGGGCGGCGCACCGTGAAGTATGATGTCCCTAAAGAAGGGGCGCGAGGTCCTGTCCCCCAGAGGTGGCAACCTCTTCCTATCGGTAGAGCGGAATTTCGACGCAGAGGCAAGGATATTACAATAGTCAGTATCGGCGTAGGGGTCCACCGCGCGCTGAAAGCGGCGGATAGTCTGAGAACAGACGGTATTTCGGTAGAAGTACTTGACTTGCGGACAGTCTCCCCGTTAGATAGAGAATCAATCTGCGAGTCTGTTTCCAAGACCGGCCGTATACTCGTTGTAGATGAGGATTATGAGGGCTTCGGTCTTTCGGGCGAAGTATCAGCGATCTTGATGGAAGAAGGCATCTCTTTCAAATATGCGCGCGTTTGCACCCAGACAACGATCCCATATAACCGCTCCAAAGAAGACCAGACTTTACCTAACGTTGAGCGTATCCTTACCAAGGCCAAAGAGCTTGTATTGACCATTCCAAAATCATTGGCATGAGTAGGATGATTGCTTATGAGAACAAAACGCCCTTGCGAGGCGCTTGACTTGTTGCAACATGGGTCATGGTAGACCATGCTAGTTGTGCACTTGACCAGCAGTTCTTTCCGATCTATACACCTTCTATGCTGCCTCTTGCATCTTACGGCGCACGTGTTCACCGTGGTACTTGAACTTTTCGGCACGCCCTTCTGTCAATAGGAAATCTTTCAGATCAGATATAACCCACTTCCATTTTCAAAGGAGGAGAGGGTATAAGTTCACCCTCGCATGGAAGGATTATCCTTATAAAAAGTGCCCCCAAGCGGACCTGTTCCGAACCGCACCCTTCCCTAAAACCAGGGGAAAATACGGATCACTAGCATTACTTTCGGAGAATGTACTTGAAATGGCATGATTCGTCAAGGAATGCCAGCGTTACCTATCTTGAGCAATGCAAGGTGACTCATAATCGTTTGGTCGCAGGTCCCCTTCGGGGATGATATCCGAATCCTGCCGGGCCCATTTTTTCCTGAATCCCTGAAAGGGAATTTTTACTTCCACAAATCTCATAAGTTAGAGAAGAAAGGAATTCGTGTTTGAAAATCGGATTCAAAAAAAGGTTTACAATCAGGGTGTCAATTAGCCTTAGCTCCAATGATTCCTCCTCTTTCTGATGGCTGAAGAAAATCTCCTCCAGACCAAACTTTTTAAACCTCCACCGCGGCGGAATCTGGTGCCGCGCACGCGTCTCCTGGCGAAACTCAATAGCGGACTTTCCCCGGAGATACGACTCGTGCTCGTCTCGGCCCCAGCAGGGTTTGGAAAAACCACTCTGGTAAGTGAATGGCTTCAGGATCTGCCCGCTGCAAAAAGCGAGGGAAAACGCGCCTATACTTGGCTCACCCTGGATGATGCCGATAATGATCCCGTCCGTTTTTGGCGCTACATTGATGCAGCTATGCAAATCGTTGATCCCCGCCTGGGCGAGAGCATCCGTCCGGTCCTGTCTGCTCCGCAAGCTGCACCCTATCGTTCGCTTGTGGGTGGAATTGTCGACGATATTCTCAAGGTGGGGGGCCGATTTGTGCTCGCCCTAGACGATTATCATAGTATCAAAGATGATGCAATCCACGAAGGTGTCAACTATTTAATTGATCATCTCCCGCCATCAGTTCAACTCCTGATCATCACCCGGGCTGATCCTCCTCTTCAGCTGGCCCGAAGGCGCAGCCGCGGCGAGTTATGCGAGGTGCGCGCCAGCGATCTGCGCTTTACGTACAAAGAAGTTACCGAACTCCTGAACGCGATCATGAAACTGGATCTTTCGGGCGAGGACATCGAGGCGCTCGAGCAGCGGACCGAAGGCTGGATTGCTGGCCTGCAGATGGCGGCCATTTCATTGCAGGATGCTGTCGATCCGCATGTTTTTGTAACGGCTTTCCGCGGAAATGATCGCTACATCGCGGATTACCTTGTCGAAGAAGTACTCCAGCGGCAGCCGGTGGAGTTTCAACAATTCCTGCTGCAGACTTCAGTTCTAAGCCGTCTCAGTGCGCCCTTGTGTGACACCGTCACCGGTCGTTCAGATAGCCAGTCCGTTCTCAACGCCCTGGAACGGGCCAACCTTTTCCTTGTTCCCCTAGACAACCGCCGGGAATGGTTCCGCTATCACCAGCTATTTACCAGTTTGCTGTATCAGCGCCTGGTGGATTCCAGTGACGCCGATACGGTCAAAGAACTGAAACAACGCGCAGGGAGGTGGTTCGCCGTCCACGGTCAAGTTGTCGAGGCGGCTGAGACGTTGCTGGCCTTCGGCGATTTCGAGCAGGCTGCGGAGGTGATCGAACGCGCCACAGATAGTCTCTTCATGGCCAACGAGCTCAACCTGCTGGTGAAGTGGAGTGAGATCATCCCAGACACGCTGGTTGCAGCCCGGCCGCGTTTGAATGTCATGGCCGCCTGGGGTTCGCAGGCCACCGGTCATCCCCAACAGGCAGGGCATCTAATTGATCTCCTGGAAAAGGCGATCGGGATGACGGGCGATGAGTTCCTGAGTGCAACACCGCCCCACCGGACGCTCTCGCCTTTGGAGAGAGTCTCCCTGATCGAGGCCGCGGTGGTTCGTAGCCGCCTGGCCGTTGATTCCCTGGACCTGGATAGGGCCTTTTCTCTGGGCGAACGCTTGCTGCCCTACCTCGTGCCCGGCCCCCCGGGCGAAGTACGGGCTTTAAATTACGTTTACATCTATCGCGGGCCACAATTGACCATTCTCGGATTAGTGCAAAAATTCCGCGGAAATTTGAGCGCCGCAGCGGACCTGATGATCGAGGCTGAAGCGGATGCAGAAAAAGAAAAGAACCCGCATATTGTTGCCCTAGCCTTAGGACACTTGGGTGAAATTCAGGCCCTGCAGGGGAAGCTCACCCAGGCGAAGGGGACGTTTGAGCTAGCCCTTCAGCGCGCACGGGAATTTCCACCTTATTCCTCAGCTTTCTGGGGTCAAGCCTCCGTTGGATTGGGCAACCTGGCTTTGGAACAGAACAACCTGGTTGAAGCGGAAGCCCATTTAAAGAGCGGCCTCGAACTGGGGAAGTTATGGCATGTCTGGGAATGTCTGCTGCCGGGTCGCATCGGTCAAGCGCGCATCCACCAGGCGTATGGGGAATGGGACAAGGCCGCTGCGGTACTCGACGAACTGGTCGAACTGGCCGTCCTGAATGTCAAGGCGGTAGCACCGGCTGTAGCGGCCAACAAGGCTTTGCTTGCTCTCAGGCAAGGCGATCTCGCAAGTGCATCCCGCTGGATTGCCGCCTTTGATTTCCACTCGTCAGCCCCGTATCCCCTGCAGTGGGAACAGAATGCCCTGATCGCCATGCGTATATGGTTGGCCGAAAAGAAATTGGCCGAAACAGAGGCTCTTTTAACCAGACTTCTCACCGATGCTAAATCCATGGGGCATATCCGCACCATCATCGAGCTCCATCTGCTCCAGGCGCTTTTGGCTGAGGGGCAGAACCACCCCGAGAAAGCCCGCCAGGCTCTCCTCAAATCTCTGAAAATGGCTGCACCAGAAGGGTATCTTCGCTTATTCCTGGATGAAGGGGAACCCCTGCGCTCTATGCTTGTGGCCAGCATCCCATCTATCCACGAACCTGCCCTGTTGGAGTATGCCGATCGCCTGTTGGGGTCATTCGTCCGGGCTGTTGACAAGCGGCCAGCTTCCGCCTCTGGAAGCGTCCTGCCGGATCAGAAGAAGTTGATCGAGCCTTTGTCTGATCGGGAGTTGGAGGTGCTGCGATTGATGGCAGACGGACTCTCCAATCCGGCCATTGCCAAGAGGCTCTACCTTTCCACCAATACGCTCAAGGCGCATGCTCAAAACATCTACATAAAACTGGACGTGCACAATCGCATGGAGGCGGTGAACAAGGCCCGTGAGATCGGCCTGCTCAGCTCTTCCTGATCGCCGTTCCATGTTTTGAAAAGATCCCGCCAGGATTGCCCGGTGGGATCTTTATCCATTTGGGGGAACACAGCCGCCTGGAAAGTTAATCCGTTGGTTAATCCAACCGGGCGATGCGGTTAATCCTATAGAGTTGGTATAGTGGGGACATCCAAACCAAAAGGTAGACGACTAACCGTATGACCGAATCGAAAACAAAACCCAATCAACCGCTCACGCTTGACCGACCTGCTTGGTACCGGATCGAAATACAGGGGCAGCTTGACGAATCATGGTCGGCGAACTTTGGCGGCATGACCTTCTCCACCCGGACAAACCCCGGAGACGGGAAGATCACGACCCTGCAGGGCATCGTGGCCGACCAGGCCTCGCTGCACGGGATCTTGAACTCAATTCGTGATCTCGGACTGCCTCTGCTCAAGGTAAATTTCCTGTCGACTATCGAATCTAAACTCAAAGGAGACTGATATGAACAAGAATTTACTCGAAATCATTTTTAAAGGCGTGGCAGTCGCCATGGGCATCGCTGTCATTGTGCTCAACATCATCGGCGCGTTGGCCATGACCACCGGCATGAGCCTGCTCGGCATCGGGCTGACCGCCCTGGCAGTCGGCTCTCTGTCGAGAAGGCGGTATTCCAGTGAACTCAAGGATGTATGATGATCCACTTGCAAAAGGAGGTTTCCAATGGACGATCTAGTCATTCAGGTGCAAGATTTTCGGAAGGTCTATGGTGATTTTACGGCGGTGGATGAGATCAGCTTCGAAGTCCACCAGGGTGAAATCTTCGGATTGCTCGGGCCGAATGGCGCCGGCAAAACCACCACACTGGAATGTCTGGAAGGACTCCGCCAGCCGGACCAGGGCAGTTTACGCATCCTAGGGATTGACCCGGCCCGTCAGCCCAGACGGCTGCGCGACCTGATCGGAGTCCAGTTGCAGTCGTCTGCTCTCCCGGCGAACATGACTGTCTGGGAGGCCATGCAATTCTTCTGTGCATATCACCGGGTAAAACCCAGGAAGGATTTGCTGGAGCGTTTCGGGCTGGGAGAAAAGAAGAAAACCCAATTCCGGATGCTCTCCACGGGGCAGCAGTGCCGCCTGGCTCTGGCTCTGGCGATCGCTCACAATCCGCACTTGATCCTGCTGGATGAACCAACGGCCGGCCTGGATGTACCGGCCCGGGTGGAGCTGCACGAATTGATGCGGCAGCTGCAATCCGATGGCACGACGATCATCCTGGCAACTCACGATATGGCAGAGGCCGAAAAAATGTCCAGCCGGGTTGCCATCCTGCTCAAGGGGAAAATCGCTGCAACCGGCACGCCCACGCAATTGACCGCTGAGGGGGGAGGCTTGGTCAAGATCTCGGTGGCATCAGAGACTTCCTGCCTGGCGCAGAACGGCCACGGTTTCCCGGGAGTCCGTCAGCACCGCTTTGAAGAAGGCTATGCACTGTATTTCAGCGATGACCCTGGACCCACGGTCTCATCCATCCTGGATTACCTGAAGAGTCACCAGGATCGTCTGGCCGACCTTAGGGTGGAACGCCCCTCGCTCGAAGAGCGTTTCCTGGAAATCACCCAAACCAATGGAGGTTTGAAATGACTGCCTTTGTTTACCACCTTAAGTACGACTTTTTCAACGGTCTGCGCGATCGGTCGCTTCTGTTGATGAATTACCTTTTCCCGCTGGTCCTGTTTCTCATGCTGGGAGCGTTATTGGGGGGGATCAGCCCGACTTTTCACGAAACCCTGATCCCGGCCATGATCATCATTGCGGTGATGACCAGCACCCTGCTGGGAATGCCGAACCCGATCGTGTCGTCGCGCGAGGCAGGAGTGTTTCGTAGTTACAAGATCAACGGCGTCCCGGCTGCCTCCCTTCTCTCCATCCCTGTTTTGAGCAGCCTGCTGCACATGGTCCTGGTTTCCGTGATCATCACTCTGGCGGGTGTGCCGCTCTTCAAGGCGAATCTACCCGTCCATTGGGGGTACTTCGTCCTGGTCGGGCTGCTGGCCATCTTCGCCATGGCCGGGCTCGGCATGTTGATCGGGGTTATCGCCCCAAACAGCCGCGCCACCGTCCTGATCAGCCAGCTGTTCTACGTGCCGTCGATGATGCTCTCCGGGATGGTCATGCCCAGCAGCATGCTGCCGGCAAACATGCAGCGAGTTGCAATGCTCCTGCCCGCCACGCACGCCATGAATGCCTGGCGTTCACTGGCCTTTGGGCAGACAACCAGTGTTGATCCGTACTGGTCCATGCTCGTTCTTTTAGCTGGCGGGTTGATCGCCTTTGGTATGGCTGTAATCCTTTTCCAGTGGGACAGCCACAACCAGCAGCGGGGTCGATCTCCATTCCTGGCGGTGATTGCCATGGTACCCTACCTCCTGGCAGCCATTCTTCTTCGATAATGATGAGGTTGCTCAATTTTGATTCGATGAACGATGGAGGATCAACCCAGACTAAACGACCATCGGGAGCCGGCTCGTACTTCTGGGTAAATTGATAGAACAAGAAATAGAGGATATGGAAATGAATATGATAAAACTTCTTCAACGGGTAGGAATTGATATTCTCAAAGGAACCGTGGCGGCGCTGGCCTTATTCTTGGGCCTGATGATCGGCGGCCTAGTTGCCGGATTACTGCATCTGCCCTCGCCATCGATGCCAGCAAACACGAGCCTGACCGCCCTCTTGCCTTTAATGCTTATTTCTGGAATATCGATCGCGATCGTCCTTGGCGAATGTTTTCAGAGATTGAACTGGAGTTTCTGGCCGCGTTTGCTTGCGATCGGAATGTGCAACTACCTGTTGTATTATTTATTGAACCTGCTGGATGGACTGCTGTTCAGCCCGCTTCCCCACATGACCACTGGCATCATCTCCGACCTCTTCCCTGCCATGTCCACTGCGGCGGTCATCGCCGGGTTGTGGCGGCCTAAAAAAGCCGCCATGCCGGTATGGAAAATCATCAGCACATTTTTCTCCACCCGGCCGTGGTCTGGGTGGGCATGGCGGCTGGTTGTGGCCTGGCTTGTCTTTCCACCGATCTATTATTTGTTCGGCCGGATTGTGGCGCTTTTTACCCTCCATTATTACGAGGACCCCACCCTGAACCTTGGCTTAACCCTGCCCGCACTGAGCACCCTTATGCTCATGCAGATCGTTCGTGGAGCATTGTTCCTCCTGGCTGTGGCACCGATCCTCGTCGCCTGGCAGGGAAGCCGTAGAAGTCTATGGTGGTGGGTATGCTCCGTGATTTTTATCCAGATTGCCAATCAAATCATCGTGCAGGCGTATTGGCTGCCCCTGGGGCTCCGAATCCCGCATGCGATCGAGCTGCTGGTGGATTCATTTGCCCAAGCCGGCTTCTACGTTTGGCTCCTTTTTCTCCTGCCGGCCGGTTCGGCTCAACCAGTATTGAAACAAAAATCAACTGTCACCGCCGAGGGCCAATCTGTATTGGCCCGATAACTATTCCATCTGTCCTGGTTGGTGGGCCCGCCAGCAGCGCAGCCTGATCTGAGGTGAGACGTTCTCGAGCAGGACCCTCTTGCTATCAGCAATCTGCTACCGGCTACTTGTCGCGTTCTCAAGATCGAGGAGTCTTCCAAAACCTGGATCGACAGCCCACAGTGCGGCACCTTGATTTCCTATATGCTTTCATCGTTAGCAGTTCTGTCGCTGTGATTAAACAATAGGGGAGAACAGGGATGAAGGAAACTCCTCTGGGATTGGGGGACATTGCTGAAAAATTTAGTGAGGCTGGGTGATAACCCAAAGTGACTTGATATCGTCACGTTGAAATTAATCAAGCGATCGGAATCCAGTCATGCACCAAAATGCCCACCACCTTTCCAGGTGATTGGCAATTCATCCAGTCTTTCTCTCTGCTCAAAACGCAAACCGGCCAGAAATTCCTCGACATCCGCGGAATTTTGGCTGGTTTTGTCTGAAATTTGTGCCCCCAAGCGGGCTCGAACCGCTGTTTGGGCCTTGAGAGGGCCCCGTCCTGGGCCACTAGACGATGGGGGCAGATGGCGGGCGTGATTTTATCAGACGCCCGCCAAATCGTCAATCAAAAAGTGTTCATCGCAACTCCATGATAATCTCTACGGGAAGGCCCGATTCTTTGGTATGATTGACCCTTTGGAGAAGAGCACATGCCGATATTCCGCACAAAAATTCCAAACCATTTCGATCTGCCACGCCGCATCAGCCGGCTGGGCGAGCTGGCCTATAACCTGTGGTGGACATGGAACCCCTACGCCCAGCGCTTGTTCTACCGCATTGATTATGCCCTTTGGGAACGTCTCAACCATAACCCGTTGCTTTTCTTGCGTTCGGTCGGACGGTCCGAAGTAAACGCGGCGGTCCAGAATCCTGCTTATCTGGAAATGTATGATCGTGTCTTTGCCAATTTGGATGCCTACCTGAATTCCAAGGAGACCTGGTGTACACAAACATACGAAGAACAATGTGACCAGCAATGGGCATATTTTTCGATGGAATTCGGTGTTCACGAAATCCTGCCCATCTATTCGGGTGGCCTGGGTGTGCTGGCAGGTGATTACCTGAAAGAATCCTCCGACCTTGGCGTGCCACTGGTGGGGGTGGGCTTGATGTATGCCGAGGGGTACTTCTCACAGCGGATTTCCGAGGACGGCTGGCAGGAGACGGATAATAAGTTGCTCAATTTTGAGGATCTGCCGGTCCTGCAGGTTCTGGATGGCAATGAGAAGCCGCTGACGATATCGGTCAGCTTCCCCGACCGCACGGTCACTGCACATATCTGGGAACTGCGGGTGGGGCGCGTACCGCTTTACCTCCTGGATACGGATCTGGATGAGAACACTCCCGCCGACCGCAACCTGACGCTGCGCTTATATTACAGCGACCTGGATTTGCGCATTGCCCAGGAAATCATGTTAGGCGTGGGAGGGGTGCGGGCCTTGCGCGCCTTGGGGTATGACCCGAACGTCTGGCATATGAATGAGGGCCACGCGGCATTTTTGACCTTGGAACGGGCGCGTGAACTCGTGGTCAAGGGCCTGCCATTCGAGCAAGCCGTAACCAAAACCCGCAGCGGCAATATCTTCACCACGCATACACCCGTCCCCGCCGGTAACGATGAGTTCCCACTCTGGCTGGTGGACAAAAACCTTTCGAATTTCTGGCCCGAACTTGGCTTGAGCCGCGACCAGTTCGTCGCCCTGGCACGCAACCAGCAATCCTGGGGCGAAACCTTTAGCATGCCCATCCTGGCCTTGCGCAATTCGGATGGTCGCAACGGCGTCTCGGAGCTCCATGGAAGGGTTTCCCGGCGCATGTGGAAGTTCCTCTGGCCGGAGGTTGAAAATGAACAGGATATCCCGATCATATCTGTGACCAACGGCGTCCATACCGCCACCTGGCTGGCCCGTCGGGTGCGCGTCCTGCTGGATAAACATCTGGGCGAGAATTGGCTGGAAACAGTGGATGACCCGGAGACCTGGACCCGCATGGATGCCATCTCGGATCGTGAACTGTGGGAAACCCGGATACATCTGAAACGGAAGCTGGTCTTTTATATGATAGACCGAACCCGCCAGCGATGGATGGAAGGCGGCTACCACCCGGTGCAGGCCATTGCCTCCGGGATCATGCTCGATCCTTACGTACTTACCATCGGCTTCGCCCGGCGGTTCGCCACGTATAAGCGCGCCAATCTTGTCTTCCATGATCTGGATCGCTTGCTGGAAATTATCAATCGCCCCAACCGGGCGGTGCAAATTATCTTTGCAGGCAAAGCCCATCCTGCCGACGAGCCCGGCAAAATTCTGATCCAGGAGGTCTACCGCATCGTCAAAAAAGCCGAGAACGGCGGCCGGCTGGTTTTCCTGGAAGATTATGACATGAACCTGGCCCGTTACCTGGTTCAAGGTGTGGATGTGTGGATGAACAACCCGCGCCGCCCGAATGAGGCCTCCGGGACATCCGGCATGAAAGCCGCCCTGAATGGGGCGCTCAACTTCTCGGTGTTGGATGGCTGGTGGCGGGAGGCCTACAATGGGTCAAACGGCTGGCCAATCGGCCCGGATGCCGACCTGGATACCGAGGTGGATGACGAGACGGATGCCAACAGCCTTTACGACACCATGGAGAACCAGATCATCCCTCTCTATTACAACGAGCGTAATATTGATAACGTCCCGGTCGATTGGATGGCGATGGTGAAGGAATCCATGCGGACGATCACTTCGCAGTTCAGTACGCGACGGATGCTAAAAGAGTATATTGAACGGTTATATCTTCCAGCAAGAAAATAGAATCAGCTGATGCTTATCCCATCAACATCATGAGACTTCTTTATGTGAAATCAAAAGCTCCCCATCCGGGGAGCTTTTGATTTCAAGAATTTCCTTCGCTAGGCCTTCTTTAAAACTGGCAGGCCATTGACCGTTTCAGCCACCTTGTATCCCTGCGGCACGGCTTCCAGAACTCCCGCTTTCTTTTCTTTTGCAAAATAATAAAGCGTCTGGGTCTTGCCAGTTTTCGTTGTTGTTACTTTGGCATGCAAGAAGTAGGTCACCCCGCGTTTGTTGGTAAAACTGAATGCCATAAAAGCCTCCTTTTCTGAGAGAAAAAGCGCCTGTGAATAAGTGAATGTCGTCAGGCAGGTTTATTATACAGCATTTGACCGTCTAAAATGTCCATTCCCGGCTCTAAAAAACAGCCCCCCAGGTGCGGTATAATCACGCCCGTGACCAACCCGAAGAGCCCCGAAGATCTTTCGGAACAGGAACTGCGCCGTCTCTTGCTTGATAAACGCCACGATGCACGTCAGAAGCGCCTGGAGCGTTTTCGCAGGAGTGGCCGGGCCGTCTTGCTTTCGCCGGATTTGCCACCGGCTGCCCTGGAAGAGTGGCGCACCCAGCTCCCGGTTGATGAAGCGGATTCTGTTTCTGAAAGCACCGGTGTTCGCACAGCGCGCAGGCGCTGGTACGACGGGATCTTGCTGAGCGTCGAAATCCTGGCAGTGCTTGGCCTGGTAGGTCTGATGCTCAACTGGTTTGGCCTTTTACAATCGTTAAATCAGGAAGTGGTCATCGCTCTGCAGCAGGATACGCTGACGCCTACACCGCTCATTACGGCAATCGTTTTGCCAAGCGGTCACACTCCACCGACTGCTCCGGGTGGCGCGCAGCCCAACGAAGCTGAAATTCCGGAGCACCTGCGCCCGCTGGTACAATCCATCGCCGACCTGCCCCTGCCCACGCCGGGACCAGCTCAGGCAAACCGAATCCAGATCCAGGCGATTAATGTGGATGCACCGGTTGTCCAGGGCGATTCCTGGGATCAATTGAAGAAAGGCGTTGGCCAGCATGTTGGTTCGGCCGACCCTGGGCAGACCGGGAACGTGGTTCTTTCGGCGCATGACGATGTGTTTGGCGAAATATTCCGTAACCTTGACCGCCTGCAACCCGGTGACCAAGTGCTGCTTTTTACGGCGCAGCAGCAATTCGTTTACATTGTGACCAGCAGCCAGATTGTCGCACCGACGCAGGTGGATGTGATGAACCCCACCAGCGTGCCAACCCTCACACTCATCAGTTGTTACCCATACATGGTTGATAAAAGCCGCATTGTAGTGTTTGCAAAACTTCAAAACCCTTAGGAGAATTATGAGCAAGAAGAGTAAGCGACAGGTTTCCCGTCAGGTTCCCCGCCCAATTTCCACTACCGTGGCGAAAACAGTTGAATTTAATCCTGATTACAGTACCACCAAGCGTGAACTTCGCCGGATTGGTATCCTGGCCGGATCCTTTATTGTAGTTCTGATCATACTGGCGGTATTCCAGAATCAGTTGCTGGCCCTGTTCGTGAAATAGACTGTCAGGGAGTGAACTCTGCCAGGTGGAGGCCGCGCCCCTTCTTCGTCCATGACATCGGACCTGCTAACCGTCAAACTCGAAAAACTCACATACGGCGGTGACGCCCTGGGCAGAGAGCCCGACCCTTCGAGCGGGATAGGCGGCCGCGCCGTATTTGTCCCCTTTGCGTTACCCGGAGAGACGGTTCGCATCCGCGTAATCGAGCAGAAACGCGCTCACATCCGCGCCGAATTGGTGGAAGTGCTCGACCCTGCGCCGGAGCGCATCACGCCGAAGTGCAGCCATTTTGGGGTTTGTGGAGGGTGTCATTACCAACACCTATCCTATCAGGTACAACTCCAGCTGAAAACTGACATTTTGCGCGACCAGTTAATCCGCATTGGGAAGTTACAAAACCCGCCAGTGCAGCCCATGGTCGCTTCGCCGCAGGAGTGGAATTACCGTAACCACGTTCAATTCCATCTTTCGCGCGCAGGTGAATTGGGATACATCCGGGCAAACAGCCGGGATATGTTTCCCATTTCTGAATGTCATCTCCCCGAAGCCGCACTGGACAAACTCTGGCCAGGCCTGGAATTCGAACCAGACCTGGGGCTGGAACGCATTTCCTTGCGCCTGGGAATGGACAATGAGATCATGCTGGTGCTGGAGTCCGATCATCCCGAACCGCCCGAATTGGAACTTGAAGCAGCCCTCTCAGTGGTGCATCTGAATGGCGAAGATATGGTTGTGATGGCTGGCGACAAAACCATACCCATATCCGTCAAAGACCGGACCTTTCGCGTTTCGGCCGCTTCGTTCTTTCAGGTAAATACCGCCATGGCAGGGAAGATGGTGCAGCACCTGCTCGATCAATTACCGGTTTCTCCCGGGACAACCATGTTGGATGTTTATTGTGGTGTAGGATTGTTCAGTTCGTTTTTTGCCGGGCGCGTCGGACGTCTGATCGGGGTTGAGGTTTCTCCATCGGCCTGCCAGGATTTCACAGCCAACCTGGATGAATTCGATAATGTCGAGCTCTACGAGGCTCCTGCAGAGACGGTGCTACCCAGCCTGGATGTCAGTCCTGATATTGTCATTGTGGATCCGCCGCGCGCCGGCCTGGATAAACGTGTCCTGAATGCCCTCCTTGCCCGGCACCCGGCCAGCCTCGCTTACGTCTCATGTGACCCCTCCACCCTGGGACGCGACGCGGCCCGTTTGATTTCTGGAGGGTACCGGCTGGCCCAGGTTACTCCTTTCGATCTCTTCCCGCAAACCTATTCCATCGAAAGCATTTCATTTTTTGAGGATTGCCCCATTTCCTGACATCCCGGCTGCTGACCATATCTGTGGTACAATCTTAGATGGAGTAAAACTGGATTTGCGTGGTAACTCTGCCGCCGACCCTTTTATGGGTGGCGGCTTTTTTTGTTCACCGGCAGCTTGCCGGAGAGAGAAGTGAAATATGGACGTCAAACTTTATGTAGGAAACATGGCCAAATCAACCACCGCAGACGAACTGCGTACGTTGTTTGCACAGGCTGGTAACGTCTCCGCAGTTGATATCATCAAAGACCGGGATAGCGGCCAGTCCAAAGGCTTTGGCTTTGTCACGATGACAGACCAGACCGAAGCGGAAAAGGCCATCAGCATGTACAATGCTTTTTCCATGGCTGAGCACGAATTGAAAGTTAATGTTGCCAAACCACGCGTAGAGCGCTAGATTGTCAACCAGCTAATTCCGGGAAACTCCCGGCGTTAAAATGCAGACCGGCACGTTGATGCCGGTCTGCTCATTTAAATTTTACCACCGGCCAGTTTTGGGTGCAGGCACTCAAATTCCGGTCCATCATTATTTTTTTTAGATGGAAACTTACACTCAAAACCCCACATAAATAAACGGCGCGCCGGTATCCGCAAAAGAAATCAGAACCAGCACAAGGATCAGGACTGCCAGGAATAGAGCTTTTCCCCAAACAGGCCACTTTGTAAAGAATGTTTCATCCTTATGGCGAGACTGTTTCCAATCGAGCAGGAGCGCCGGGATGAGCAGGATAAACACTCTACTATCCAGAAAAGAAAACCCATACCAGTTGTTCCACGCCACCGTTCCCGCCAGTTTCTCCCGGATGAACCAGAATAGCTGTTTTATCCAAATGAACGCCGATGGCATCCCGGATAAATAATGCCAGGCAGTCACCAAATTCATCCGGAACGGAATCCATGCAAGTACCACCAGCACGAATACCCCCAATGCGGAAAGCACCTGCCGCCATTTCGGAAGTTCGTTCAGCAACCTGCGGGGAGACCACAGCGTCGATACCCGTTCTATGATAAGGTAAAAGCCATGCAATCCGCCCCAAACCAGGAAATTCCACCCGATGCCATGCCACATGCCGCTTACCAGCATGGTGGCAATCGGTGGTACCACCAGATTGACTATTTGATCCCGCTTGGGTATCTTTTTCAACAACGCCCGGGATGTGGGGAAAAAGATGTAATCGCGCAGCCAGTTCGAAAGGCTGACATGCCAGCGTTCCCAGAATTCGGAAATGCTCCTGGAAAAATACGGCAATTTGAAATTATTGGTTAGCTCGATCCCAAAGAAACCACTGACCCCGCGCACGATGCTCGTATACCCGGCGAAATCGTTGTAGATGACGAAAGCGTAGGCAAGTAAATAAACCACCAGGTCCTGGCCGGCGAATGTTTCCGGGTGCACGAAGATCGCCGCCGGGATAATGGCCAAGAGCGAATCAGCCAACACGATCTTGCGTACCACCCCAATGACAATCAGCCAGAAGTTGCGTTCCGCAGCCTGGGCATCCGGCGCTTTGGGCTGCTTGAACATGGGCAGGATAATGCGCGCCCGTTCGACCGGCCCGGAAAGCATTTTCGGAAAATAGACTACATACAGAGTAAAATCCACCCAGCGGGCTTCGGGGGTGAGTATACGATTATGGATATCCACCAGGTATGAAATCATCTGGACGGCGATGAAGGACAGGCCGATCGGTACCAGCAGCAACAAGCCGCCGGCCCCGGTATGGACTCCCATATTTTCCAGCAATTTGGTTAGGGCGCCAACATAGAAATCACTGTATTTAAGCGCCACCAGTGCCAAAACATTGAATCCGATCCCCACCCACAGCAGAATCCGACGCCTGTCTTTTGCGACACCCAGCCATCTTCCCAGAAAAAAATTTACCGTTGCCACCACCAGCAGGATGCCTGCCAGGTTCCATGACCAGGTCAGGATAAACACCATCGAAACGGTGAAAAGCCAGGGTATTCGAAACCGCTGAGGCAAACGCCAGTAAACCAGGATGGAGACAGCACAAAAGATGATAAAAACGAAGGAAGTGATGTTCATCTTGGCGCGCTGGTTGTGATTGGATTTATATGCTGTTGATTTACAAAGATGGCTAATTGATCTCCCAGGCAGCTGCTGAAATAGGGAGCGCCGATGTAATTTAAGTGCCAGCGATTGGAACGCCCATTCAAAGGAATCGTACTCAGGCAGGCCTCTGCAGGCAGAAATGAACCGCCATTCGTTGTAACAAACGATGAAATGGTTTGCTGAAATTGCTGGTGAACCGCCTCCCCACCCACATAAACATAGAAGGTCGGGTGAACAGGCATTTCCACCACCCAGACGTTCGTGCCTTGGTTTTTACTGAAATCAAGGATGCTCTTTAAATTATCCAGGCGGGAAGCGGCAATCTGGTAATTGCCGTAATCCTTAAAGTTCTGCACTTCTGACGGGTCATTGGGATTGGGCAGTATGTTAATATTAACGCCTATCCCTTCGTCCGGTTCGTAACCACTGGCGGAAGTGTCATGAAAACGCTTGATATAAAAAGCGATTGTTTGAGAGAAATCAGAGCGGGCCCAATTTCGAAACGGCAAATAATGTTGCAACGCGGCGGAATGGTCCACCGCCCAACCGAATGGATTAAAGTTCCCCTCTTGGTATTGCACCCAGGGATCGTTGAGGAATGGCGTTTCATATTCAAGCCCAAGTCCGGCGATGTAATCGCGCATCTCGGTGACATAAATAAGTAAGGCAGGATGATAGCGCTCCACCAGAAGCCGGGCAATCAAGGAATTTGGTGCAATCGTCATACCTTCAACACCGAAGTTGAAAATGCGCGGATGGTCACCGGTTTGCTGGTAATACGTTTGCGCAAGGATATCCGGATCGACGCCCGTATTAACCAATGAACTACCCAGGACGATAATATCCACACCCCCATGGCTTTTCACATAATCCTGCAAGCGGAACCATTTTATTTCAAATTGGTAATCAAAATTATCAACTGACCGGTAGGGTGAGATTTTTTCAAGCCATGGCGTACGCGCAAGCAGTTCCAGAACCACCGCAATGACAACGCAAAAAGATACGGTAAGGATCAGGAACGACCAAAAAGACTTTTTATGCGCGAAGATTTGTGTCATGGTACGCAGAACCGAAACGGGATTCCAATTCCTTCGCTGAATCCACCCAGGAGGATCGACTCCTGTCGTTTTCCACGGGATTGGACCGGCTGATCGTGATTCGAACCTGTCCGAAAATTCAGGTGGAGTTCGCTTTATGAGTGCAGGCACTCATAATGCGGTTCTTCTATAATTCGGATGGATACGGTATATTCCAGCATGCTGATAGTGGGGCGACCTTAAAGTCGCCCCGGTTCTTACTTCACCAAATTTCTTAGCACAGTTTGTAAAATACCCCTGTTCCGGTAATAGTTTACTTCCACCGGCGTATTCAATTGCACGATGGCTTTAAAGGTAATCGCCGAACCATCGGTTTTCTTCGCTTTGACAATAACCTCGCTTTTAGGCGGCATGTCATCGCGCAGGCCCTCGATGGTGTAGACTTCGCTGCCATCCAGGCCAAGACTTTCGGCATTCTGACCATCTTTGAAACGCAATGGCAGGATGCCCATGCCAACCAGGTTCGAGCGATGGATGCGTTCGAATGACTCGGCGATGGCTGCTTGCACTCCCAGCAAAAGCGGTCCCTTCGCGGCCCAATCCCGGCTGGAACCCGTTCCATATTCTTTGCCGGCAATCACAATGGTGGGAATTCCGCGGTCCTGATATTTTGTGGCCGCATCGAATATAGTGGTTTCCTTGTCCGGCATGTTCTCGCCATTCGCTCCAAAATAATGCGTGAACCAGCCTTCTTTTCCCCCGGCTAAAAGGTTCTTCAGCCGGATGTTGGCGAAGGTACCGCGTGCCATCACCAGGTCATTACCCCGCCGCGAACCATACGAGTTGAAATCGCGTGGTTGGACCGCATGCTCCTGCAGGTACTGACCGGCCGGACTGTCGATGGCGATATTGCCGGCCGGGGAAATATGATCCGTTGTGATCGAATCACCCAGCATGACCAGCACCCGGGCATCTTTGACGTCTTTGATGGACGGAACATCCAGGGTCAGATTCTGGAAGAACGGTGGATGATGAATATATGTTGAGGCCTCATCCCATTGGAAAAGGTCGCCTCCAGACACCTGGATATCTTTCCATATCTTGGAACCTTCGAACACACTGGCATACCTTTCCTCGAACATGCCTTTGTCCAAGCTGACCTCGACCAGTTCGGCCACTTCCTGGGTTGTCGGCCAGATATCTTTCAGGTAAACCGGGCCATCCCGGCCTGTGCCGAGTGGCTCGCTATCCAGGTCAATATTGACGGTGCCCGCCAGGGCAAAGGCAACCACCAGAGGCGGGCTGGCCAGATAATTGGCTTTCACAAGCGGATGAACCCGCCCCTCGAAATTGCGGTTACCAGAGATGACCGCCGCCGCAACCAGATCGGAACCGGTGACGGCTTTGGCAACTTCGCCCGGCAGCGGTCCGCTGTTACCTATGCAGGTGGTGCAACCATAGCCGACCACGTTGAAGCCCAGTTTGGCGAGCGGCTCGATCAGGTTGGCCTTCGTGAGGTATTCCGTAACCACACGTGAACCGGGCGCCAGGCTCGTCTTGACGTAGGGTTTCACCTTCAGCCCTTTTTCGACGGCCTTCCTTGCCAGCAAACCGGCTGCCACCATTACTGATGGGTTGGATGTGTTGGTACAAGAAGTAATTGCCGCAATTACCACCGCACCATGACCGATTTCGTAAGATCTGCGGTTGGTGCCAACCTTCGCCTTGCGTGCCAGAGCTTCCGGGGTGATCTCATAACCGCGTTCTTTCACCGGCGCATGCAGAGCTTTTTGGAATACCGATTTCATTTCATTCAGCGCGACCCGGTCCTGTGGGCGTTTGGGACCAGCCAGCGAAGGCACCACGGATCCCAAGTCGAATTCGAGTGTCTCGGTATATTCCGGCTCCGGTGAACTTTCATCGTGAAAAAGGCCCTGGGCCCGGCAATAAGCTTCCGTCAACGCGATGACTTCCTCCGGACGACCGGAAAGCCGCATATAGCGTAATGTCTCGGCATCCACCGGGAAATAGCCCATGGTCGCGCCGTATTCCGGGGACATGTTGGAAACCAGTGCCCGGTCGGGCAGGGACATACTATTCAGGCCGGGGCCGAGAAACTCGACAAACTTATCCACCACGCCGCGTTTACGCAGAATCTGCGTGACCGTCAATACCAGGTCGGTGGCTGTCACGCCTTCCTTGAGCTTGCCGGAAAGTTTGAAACCAATCACATCCGGCAGGAGCAATTCCATCGGCAGTCCGAGCATGACCGCTTCGGCTTCGATGCCGCCCACCCCCCAGCCGACTACCCCCAGGCCGTTGATCATCGTTGTGTGCGAATCGGTACCTACCAGCGTATCGGGGAAGGCAAACAATTCACCTTTCATTTCCTTTGTCGAAACCACCTGGGCCAGGTATTCAAGGTTGACCTGATGGACAATGCCGGTCATGGGGGGAACGACGCGGAAGTTTGAGAATACTTTCTGCCCCCATTTGAGGAATTCGTAGCGCTCATGATTACGCTGGAACTCCATTTCGGTATTACGCTGGAGGGCGTCCGCATTGGCAAAGAAATCCACCTGCACCGAGTGGTCGATCACCAGGTCGACCGGAACGAGCGGATTGATCGATTTGGGATCGCCGCCTAGGCGGGCGATGGCGGTACGCATGGCTGCCAGGTCAACCACCGCCGGGATCCCGGTAAAATCCTGCATGATTACACGTGCTGGCAGGAAAGGGATACCGGGACGATCGCCAGCCGGCGCCCATTTGGCAATATGCTGCACGTCTTCTTGTGTGATTTCCTTCCCGTTGCACTGACGGAGCGCCGACTCAAGCAGGATGCGGATGGAAAACGGTAATTTGCCCAGCTTGACCAGACCGGCCTTTTCAAGCGCCTGGAGCCGGTAGATAATATATTGCTTATTCCCAACCTTGAGAGTGTCACGCGATTGAAAAAAATCTTGGTACATGGTTGCTCCTTTGGGGATCTTTCCTAACAAATAGTATGTATTCTGGAGGAGTTTACATTTTGAGTGCGGTGACTCAAAATGCTGTTCTTCCATAATATTCGGAAAGATCCTAAATCAATTCCAGCTTCAATTCATCGATAAGTTTATGCCGTTCCTGTTCAGGCAGGAATGCAGCCCAGGCGGCAGCCAGGATGCGTTCCTTCAGCTTTGATGGGCTTAAATCCATATCCTCGCAAACACGATGATACTCATCCGTCAGGGTAATCTGGGAGATGGATGGATCGTCGCTACAGATGGTGACATTTATTCCTTCCTGCAGCATTTTTATTAATGGGTGTACCGTGGAGACAGGCGTAACTCCGGTCTGGTAATTGCTGGTCACACAAACTTCGAAAGCCGCCCCCCGTTCGCGTGCCAGCGCCATGATGGAAGGATCATCCACCACGCGTACCCCATGGCCGATTCGATCAGCATTGAAAATCTCGAATGCGTCGCGGACGTTGGCTGCTCCACCCCATTCTCCCGCATGAATGGTTAATTTAAGTCCGGATTGTTGGGCCTCGCGGAAGATACCCGCGAATGGTTTTGCCGGGAATTCAGCCTCATTCCCTGCCAAGTCCAAACCAACCAGGCCCTTCTCTCGCCGCGCGGAAGCCAGCCCGGCCACCTGCGCAGCCATTTCCACGCTTTCGTGGCGGTTGATACTTACGATCAGGCCGACGCGCAGGCCAAATTCTTGGGCAGCCTGTTGGCTGCTCTCGCACACCCAATCGATTACATCGCTTAATTGGAAACGCTCTCCCCGACTCAAGGCTGCTGGTGTGAATCGCAGCTCCAGATAACGGATGTTGTCTTTTGCGGCATCCTCCACTGCCTCTCGAGTGACGCGGGTGATGACTTCCGGTGAGCGATAGAACTGCCGCAACGTGGAAAATTTTGCCAGGAAGTTCTGGTAAGTGGATGGTTCACTCTTCTGCACCTGCACCAGGTTACTCAGCGATCCGGTACTGATTGGAACAGTGATTCCCTGGGTTCGGGCAATTTCCAGCATCGTTCGGAGGCGCAGGGAGCCTTCAAGATGACGGTGGAGCTCCACCTTGGGAAGTGCGTAATAGAAATCCTTCAGGTTGGTCACTACCTAATGCCTGTGTCTTTTCCGCTTCTTATCGGAACTTTGGGTCGGATTTGTTTTCTCCGGACTGGAGGCAGACTCTGCGGTCCCGGATCCTTCAACTGGCTCAGACCCTCGTGCAGTAGTACCCAGACTTGTTTCGGTTTGTGCCATGACCGCGCGTGGCTGGTACAGGAAGATCCGGCTGATAACAGCCGCACGGATATCGCTCAAAAGGCCCTGGAACATCTCCGAAGCCTGGCTTTTGTATTTTACCAACGGATCTGACTGGGCATAAGCTTCCAATCCGACAGAAACGCGCAGAGCTTCCACGCGCGTCAGGTAATCCACCCACAATTCCGTAATGGCTCCGAGCAATACCTGCCGGTAAATCTGCGTCTGGATGCTGTGCCCCAATTCCTCCGCCTGGATTGCCGGGGCGTTTTCTCCCAGCCGGACGCGTTCGCTTTCGCCCCAGGCGCGCCTTTGTGCCTGCTGGGCCTTTTGCAGATGGTCCAGCACGTCCTCTTCCAATGCCTGGTTATCGGAGTTGAGCAACATCTCTCCGGCCAGGTATACATAATGCAGGCGGGTGAAAACCTGCCGTACCTGGCGATGGGTTTTGGCATCAAAGAAAGTGCTGGTACCCTGGGCCAGCAAACCAAGCAAGCGCAGTTTGGCCTGATCATCGTATTCCGCCAGACGCTCCAGAGCGGATTCAAGATCACGCGGGATTAGCCCGCCAGCGTCCAACAGTTTTTCCCTGCGTGCGGCCAGCGCCTGGCGGACATGTTCCTCCACCCGGCTTGCCACGTCATCCCATGCGAGTTCCTGCAATTCCACCAGATTTAACCCCAGCGGCTCGCCCAGACGGAACTCGATGGTATTGGCCAGGCGAGTGATCGTAGTCGAAGTAACGAATGCTTCCACCTGGGCACTCAGGTCGTCGGCCAAATCCTTGGGGTCTTCCATCAATTGCACCAACTTGTCCGGGTCCAATTTGAAAGGAACCCGCACCAGCCCCGCCAGCTCATCCAAAATGACGTTCGGGCGGCGAGTCTCGGCCTCGAGGTTTTCGGACAGACCATCCAGGGAGCTGTCGAGCGAATCGGTCCGGTCGTCCATCTGGTTTTGCAGGTCCAGACCGGCGCGGTCGATCTGGTCCAGGGTGGCGGCCAGGAAGTGATCCTGGTCGGCCTGGACTGCCCGCGCGGCCAGATCGAGCAGGTCCGCCGATAGGGATTGCGACGATTCTGTCGATAACATACCCTCAGGCTGAGGGCCCGAACCAGTCGCGTTGAGTTTATCCAGCAGGAGTTTATAGGTGAATGGCGGGAAAATACCATCTGGAGAGTTGAACGCCGGCTGAATCTGTTCCAGCCAGGCCAGCAACCGCCAGTATTCCCCGCTCTCATGCGCTTCCTTGACCCGGCGCGTGACTTCTTGTGCCAGCAATTCATTCACGTCTTCAACCAGGTCTTCCTTCTCGAAGACGCGGTCGCGCTGGGAATAAATGCGCTGGCGCTGGGCATTCAACACATCGTCATATTCCAGAGTGTGTTTGCGGATATCAAAATTAGAGCCCTCCACGCGCGTCTGTGACTGTTCGATCATATTGCTGACCAGGCGGGCCTGGAGTGGATAATCTTCGTCAATGCTGAATCGTTCCATCACGCTCTTGACCTGATCGCCGCCGAACATGCGCATCAGGTCATCTTCGAGGGATAGGAAGAAGCGGGAAGAACCCGGGTCGCCCTGGCGGGCAGCCCGGCCGCGCAACTGGTTATCGATACGGCGGGCTTCATGACGCTCTGAGCCGATAATGTGCAGGCCGCCGAGTTCCCGCACGCGCTCCATTTCATCGAAGAAGTTCAGGAAATATTTGGCTTCCGTCTCGTAGATACCGTACAGTGACGGGTCCACTTTTTGCAGGGCCTCACGGCGCTCTTGCAGGGGCATATCATAAGGGTCTTTGGTCCCGGCTTTGCGCAGGATCCGGTTAACCCTGCTCAGGATTTCCTCAGCCAGGTCACCGCCCAGCTTGATATCCACGCCGCGGCCAGCCATGTTGGTGGCAATGGTCACTGCGCCAAAAGCCCCAGCCCCGGCGATGATCATGGACTCTTCCGTATGCTTGCGGGCGTTCAATACCTGGTGCGGTACGCCGCCCTGCAGGACGGTCTTCAGCCTGGTCTCATCCGATTGACCCAGCCTGAGAATATCCAGCACGCGCACCAGGTTGGCCGGGTCTTCGGGGTTGAGCGAGAGCTCCAGCTCCTTGGCCATCGGCCGCAGATCTTCGGGGCGAAGCTGATCGATTGGTTTATTAAGCGGCTGGAGTTCCGGGATGATCCGCCCATCTTCAAAACGGTCATTTTTTTCCAGCCAGACGGCACGGAGAAGCAGGATTTGCAATAAACGGCGGATGGGTTCGGCCCGCAGCCGGTTCGACAGGCGTTCCGAACCCTCAACGGAGGTCGTACCCACCAGCATGGGACGTCCCTGCACGTGGTTGAATACAATTTCCCGTACAATTGCCCGCAGTTTGGCTTCAGCCGTACGATAAATGACGTCCGGGTAATCCTTGCGGCGCCATAAATAGATCTGTTTTTCCGGGTCATCTGCACGCGTAAAATACGAGTAATCAAAGCCGTCTTCGTCTTTGGCTTTTACTTCCATCAGGGATGCATTCGCCCCTAACGCCTGGTATTCCAGGTTGGTCGGGATGGGCAGGACAGGCAGTTTGTAGATCTTGTCGAACTCTTCCGCCTCGGTCAGGGCAGTTCCGGTCATGCCCGCCAGCTTCTTATACATGCGGAAATAGTTCTGCAGGGTGATGGTGGCATAGGTAACGTTCTCCGGTTCCACCTTGACACCTTCCTTGGCTTCAATGGCCTGGTGCAGACCATCCGACCAGCGCCGCCCGGGCATCAGCCGACCGGTAAACTCATCCACGATGATGACCTTGCCACCCTGTACCAGATAATCTTTATTGCGCTTGAACAGGTGCTGGGCGCGCAGGGCCTGCTCCAGGAAGCCGAACAGGTGGGCCTGTTCGGGGGTCACGTCTTCGGGGCGGTCGGGGTCGCGCAGCGGCTGGCCGAGTAATTGCTCCACATGGACAGTGCCGATCTCGGTCAGGGACACGGCGCGGTCTTTCTCGCTGACCTCGTAGTCCTCCGCCTTCAACTGGCGCACCAGGATGGCCATTTTGCCATACCACTCCACGTCACCGGAAGCCGGGCCGGATATGATGAGTGGGGTGCGGGCCTCGTCGATCAGTACGTTATCCACCTCGTCCACAATGGCAAAATGATGGCCGCGTTGTACTTTGTCTTCCATACGATTGACCATGTTATCGCGCAGGTAATCGAAACCGAACTCGCTATTTGTGCCATAGGTAATGTCGGTTTTGTAGGCCTCCACACGGTCCACCAGACGCATCTGGTGCAGATCCTCGCGCGGGGATTCACGCGCCGGATCGTACAGGAAGGCTTTTTTGCCGTTCTCTGTGGCGGCTGCCATTTGCAGGATGCCAACCGTCAGGCCGAGAAAGTCGTAGATCGCGCCCATCCAGCGGGCATCCCGGCGTGCCAGGTAATCATTGACTGTCACCAGGTGGACGCCCCGGCCGGTCAGTGCATTCAGATAGAGCGGCAGCGTGGCGACCAGTGTTTTACCTTCGCCGGTGCGCATCTCGGCTATCTTGCCCTGGTGCAGAACCAGCCCGCCGATCAATTGCACATCATAGGGACGCTGGCCAATGGCTCTTTTGGAGGCCTCCCGTACCGTGGCAAAGGCTTCCGGCAGAAGTTCATCCAGCACTTCCTGCTCGACTCCGCGACGCTCCTCATCCTCTTCGATGCCTGCCAACTCCTGGGCCAATCGTTGGCGGAACTCGTCCGTTTTTTGGCGCAGGGCTTCATCACTGAGCGCCTCGAATTCTGGCTCCAAGTCATTGATCTGGTCTACGACCTCGGTGGTCTTTTCGATTTCACGTTTATTGGGGTCGCCCCCGAAGGCTTTGACGAATTTCTGAAGCATGGAAAAAATGTACCTTTCGGGGGGATTATAGCATGGGCATGGAAGGCTGGCTATTAGAGCGTTATAAGAAAAAATCCTCGGTTGCCAAAGGGCATAGTGTAAATGGACATTTGCTTAATGCAGTAGATAGTGCGAGTGAAATCCCACAAGACCCCTTCCCCCAGCAACCTCAGGATAGGAAGCATGGATGTGTTTTATTTCATGTTATTTACCTTCAATATCATCTGCCTGATACAGAGCCATATCGCCAAAATCAAGCAGCTTGATAACCGGTCTGTCAGTCAAATCCTGGACGGAATAGAGGCTCTTCTTGACCACATAGAAAGTTTTCCTTGGTTCAATGTTTATCTCGCCATTGTGGTCATTGCCATCATAGGCCCATAAATAGAAAAACGTTGGAAAATCAGCCGGTGTTTTTCCAATAACCAGATCATTACTCTTCATAATGGGTTCAAGGAAATTGACAACCATCCGGGCTTCAGGGAAAGTGCCTGTATCGGGATATTTGGTGATCGCGTCTGTGGAAATCAGAGTTAAGGCAGCAAATGCTCCTACGGAAAATATTAATGCTGTGACCAGGAGCCGGATTTTATATGAAATGTTTTCATTAATAAAGGTGAATCCATAGTCGACATATAAGAGCATGAGAGGTATGAAATATATCCATGTCCTGGGATACGGAATTGCGTGTTGAATAAAAAAGATGATAACCGAACCAAGAAAAATTACTGGCAAAATGAGCAATGCAGGCCAGTCATGTTTTCTCACAGAAGCATAAATGCCTGCCGCGACAAGGATGAGGCAAAGGATCACCACCACGGCCGGTACGTTTCTGAAAAATTCGCCTAATGTCGCTTGAAAATGGGGAAGTACCTGGCGCTTAAACTCTGGCCACGGCTGTGACTGCACATAATCATTTGCCACTATGGACTCTACCCCATTGGAAACAATTATTACCGGGGTATACAAGATCATGGTGAAGATTATCGTGATTAAGCCGACTGGAACTACAAATTTGGATAGAATAATTCTGAGCGTTTGGCCCTGGATCAGAAGCAAACAAAACAACCAGCAATATACGCCAGCAATGGCAAAAAGCATGGATGGCATGGTCAGCATGCCCAGAGCTGCAATTGCGGAGACTGGCAACGCTCCGGCAATGGATGGCTTTCTTTTCACAATTTGTAGTCCAACCACCGCAAGCGCCAACGTCAGGAAGACCACAAGTGCGTATCCTCTGGCATTGGTGGAATAAAGAATCAAGTATGGAAAAACGGCAACTGCGATGGATGCAAAAAGGCCGGATTTATGCAGGGCGCGGCACAGGAGGAAGGTAAGCGGTATGCAACCGATTCCCGCCAAAAATGCCGGGAACCTGATTGCTGCAGGAGAATTCCCCCAGACGAGCGTTGATACTCTTGCGAGCAGAGTAAATAGTACATGGTTGTTTGGCAACTGATAATTAAAAAGGCTTAAAAAACCTCTATTAACGAAAAACAGAAAGGTATAGGATTCGTCGTATCGCATGGGTTGCGACAGGAAATAGGCTCTGACGGTAACCCCAATCATCAAAACCAGCAGCAGCCAGACGGTCCCATTTTCGGCAGCCAAAGTTTGTTGAATGGATGGGATTATTTCCTTTTGTAAGGTTGAAATGCCATCCCTGGAACGCCTGAGGATTTGCGATAGAAGAGTGACCCCCCTTAATGAGTATAGGTAACTCATAATCGCGAGGGTCAACAGAACTATCCCGTAGAATACGAGTACCTGGGAAACTCCATTCACATGTTTTTCCCATGCTTGAGCATGGTATGCAAAGTTCAACAGCTTCAATTGCAACCCTGGAGGGCTGATCACGAAGAGCCCACCGCTCACCAGAAGCAGTAAAATTGTTTCCAGATTCGGCGCTATTAGTTTCATTGACACTGAAAAAATCCAGGAAATCTTTCTTCCAGGCTAACTTTTCCGCACCGGGTTGCTCAGCCTGCCCAGCCCTTCGATCTCAGCCACCACCTCATCGCCATCCTTGAGCGGACCGACCCCGGCCGGGGTGCCGGTAAAGATCAGATCGCCGGGTTCGAGCGTCATAACCGCTGAGATAAATGCGATCAGCATGCTGACATTGAAAACCATATCGCGCGTGGAAGCCATCTGGCGCGGCTGGCCGCTGACCCGGCATGTAATGAGCGCGTCGGATGGATCGAACTCGGTGTCCACCCACGGACCAAAGGGACAGAATGTGTCAAAGCCCTTGGCACGCGTCCACTGGCCGTCGCTGTGCTGCAGGTCACGCGCCGTGACGTCAATCCCGACCGTATATCCGTAAATATAATCCTGCGCATGTTCAACGGTGACATTGCGGGCACGCTTCCCGATGACAACCACCAGTTCGGCCTCGTGTTCCACTTGCTGCGACTGCGGTGGAAGGACGATCGCGTCGCCTGGATTGATAATGGAAGAGGGCGGCTTCAGGAAAAGCAGCGGCACCTTGGGAACCTCGGCATCGTGTTCTTTGGCATGTTCCGCGTAGTTGCGTCCGATGCAGACGATCTTGGAAGGCTGGACCGGTGCCAGCAGGCGCACGGATTCCACCGGCAGCGACACTTCCTGCCGCCGATACTCGCCGTAAATATTCCCGGCGATCGGGCCGACTTTATTCTCAAACAGCCAGCCATACGTCGGGGCTTCGGTTTTATATTGATAACGGACAATGCGCATAAAATACTCCATTGTGTCATTGCGAGCATCCTTTGCGAAGCAATCTCCTCGCCTAATTAGGAGATTGCTTCGACGGAAGACCACTTTCTCGCAATGACACGATTCGAATTGTAAATTCCAGGTAAAAGTGTAACACAGTTGCCAAAATCTCGGTATAATGGACGGCGCCGGGCGCATAGCTCAGTTGGTTAGAGCGTCTCTCTTACACAGAGAAGGTCAGGGGTTCGAGTCCCTTTGCGCCCACTTAAACACCCCCACCCAAGGGGGTATTTGCTTTTTTTTGCCTGTATATGGGGATATTAGACTATGTTACTTTATTCATGAGATAAATCTGCTGCAACCGGCTGCAACCATTTTTACGATCCAGGCTCAACCTTTTTTTCTAATTTCACCGCAACGGGCATGACCAGATCATCAATCATCTCTGCTACCTCATTCTGCATCGTCGGGATCAAATGTCCATAGATATCAAGGGTGATGGAAGCTCTCGCGTGGCCTAATCGCCTGGACACGGTAATAACAGGGACGCCCTGATTCAGGAGGATTGAAGCTGCAGTGTGTCGCAAATCATGAAAACGGATGGGTGGAAGCCCAGCAATATTCAAAAGCTTCTTATAATCGCGCAGCAGGTTCCGAGGATTGATGGGGGTGCCATGTTGGGTAGTGAAGATCAATCCATACTCCTTCCATGCTTCACCTGCTTTGCGTTGATCCGCCTGTTGGTGTTCGTAATGTTTGCGAAGGATTTCAATCGTTTTCGTGCCCAAAGCAATCGAGCGCTTGCCGTAACGGGTTTTAGGGGCGGAGAATTTAACACCATCGCCATTCTGCGTATATATTCCCCATTGGCAGTTCAAACAAATTCTAAATTGTTCAAACGCATCCCTGGAAATAGAATCGGGCAACTCATCCAATACGACCGCTCGCCCTTGCGGAGGCAGCCCCGCAACAGACCGGTGTGTTGGGCGCTTCTAAAATGAATTGGCCGTCGTCGGCTCAAACTTCCTACAACAATGCCATTCAATTAGTTAAGGCTTCTTTAGGTGAAGAGACTTTCAACAAGGCGTGGTTTGAGGGCCATGCAATGACACTTGATCAAGCCATTGAAGATGCACTACAAGAGGAAGAAAGAGAATAATCCACTCGCGCCAGCTTGCTCTGGCAGCCCCGCCACCGCCGTCAGGGGAGGGTAGGCGGGCTCGAAAGTGGATTCAAGATCATGGCATCGCCGACCTTTAAATCACCGGAAGCCACTTCACTCTGTGTATCGGAGGAGGCGCCCAGGGTGATTTTTACCATCTGGGGCTGGCCATTTTGCAGGACATATACCACATGCTGATTTTTCACCAGGCGCACCGCCCGGTCTGGCACCAACAAGACATTACTCAATTGTTTAACAATAATGGAGACCGTCGCGGTCATACCCGGCTTGACCGAGGCATCCGGATCGGTCAATACCACGGTAACAGTAAAGTTGACCGCGCCCTGGACAGCGTTGCCGTCCTGGTCCACCTCTTCCACTTTGCCATGATATGTTTTCCCGGCGACGGCATCGAAGGTCAAAGTTACCGGCTGCCCGACCTGGACCGTATTGATATCCACTTCCGAAACCTGCACATCCACCTTTAACTTGGACAAATCATCCAGCCGGAACGCCCAGGTAGCAGGAGAAACCTGATCGCCCACCATGCTGTTGACCTCGGTGACGGTGCCATCGAAGGGGGCAGTTATCTGAGTCGAATCCAGATTCGCCTGGGCGATCTGGACGGCCAGCCTGGCCTGGTTGAGCTTGAACAGGTCTGAGCCGGTGGCGTCTGCGGGTACCGTCCCGCCGGTCAACGCCGTCAGGTAAATCTGGGCATTTTTTAACGTGGCGTTGGCCAGATCGAGGGTCGCCTTGGTCTGGTCCATATTGTTCTGGGTCGGCGCCTGTGAATACAGGCTGTAATAGTAATGGGCGTTATCGAAGGCCTGCTTGGCGGCATATAGCCGGTTATATGCGGCGGCCTCATTGACATTGTTGATGTATTCGCCTCCGTGGAGGTTATCCCAGGCCGTTTGCGCCTTGTCCAGCGTGTCCTTGGCGAGCACATAATTGGCATAGTAGTTCTGGATCAGGGATGTGTTCTGCCAGTACTGCTCGTTGTTCAAGGCAGTCTGCGCATTGTTCACGTTGGTCTGCGCTGTGGTGACTGCCAGTCTGGCATTGGCAACCGCCTGCGGGGAAATCATCTGGGCAAGATTCTCCTGGGCGATGGTCAGGTTTGCCTGGAGCGCAACCAGATTCGCATCCGACTTGAGAGTGGCCAGTACATCTCCCATTTTGGCTTTATCCCCTGGCCTGACATTCACCTCGCCAATGGTGCCAGCGGTTTTCCAGATGAGCATAGCGGACTGATTCGGACGGACCGCCCCTGTCGCTCCAATATTTTCGATCAATGTGCCTTTTTCCACTTGGACCGTCTGGTATTGCGTCCCAGCCGTGCCTGAGTTACCCTGCTGCATGGCTCCACAGGCAACCGCTGCGACTGAAAGAGCCACAACCAGCAGAATGGCCAAGATCCATTTCCGAATCTGTTTGGTTCCAGATTGATTGTTCATGAGACAGTACCTCCAAAAAAATTATTCGATGATCATAATGAATTTATTTGCGTTTACTTAATCCGGATTTTTACGGTTGCGTTTGTGCCTATGATATCTGCCAGGTCGATGGCACCGATCAGCCTGATCTTGACCGGGATCAGCTGCGTTACCTTGGTGTATGTGCCAGAGGTGGTAAAGCTGGTGAGGGAACCACTGAGTTTGGCCGAGGTGACCGTATTGACAACATCAACAAAACCGTCAAAACTCCGGCCATACGCGTCCAGTGAAACGGTCGCGCTCTGCCCCGGATGGATTTTGAGGATATTCGTTTCTTCCACATTTGCCGTAATGTAAATATCCGTTGTATTGGCTACGACCAGCACGACATCCGCCGGCGTCACATAGTCCCCCTCTTGCATGGCGATATTAATGACTGTGCCGTCAATGGGGGATCGGATGAGCGAACCATTCTCCACCTGCGCGAGCACCTGTCCCGAGCTTACATCTTCGTCTTGCGAGACATACAATTTTTCCAGTTTCCCGGAGGCGGTGGGGGTGAGCTGGTAAACCAGCGCGTCCACCTTGGCATTGTCCGTCTGGTAATAGAAACTGCCTTCGTAGATAAAGTACCCGGCGATCCCCAGACCGATCAACACGATGACAATCGCAAGAGTGATGAGCAGCCCTTTATTGATCTTCCGGTTGGCCGTTTTGGGCGTGAAATCCTGTTCGTATTCGCTCTTTCCTTGATTATCCGACATGTTCCAAACTCCTTTTTTCGAATTGACTGTTGTACATTCCAGCGTAAAACCCGCCTGCCGCAAGCAGCTCCATGTGGTTTCCCTGTTCGATAACATCCCCGTGATTCAAGACGAGGATGAGATCGGCATTCTTGATCGTCGAGAGTCTATGTGCAATAATGAAACTCGTTCTCCCTTTCATCAGCGCGTCCATTGCCTTCTGGATCAGGATCTCCGTACGGGTGTCAACGGAGCTGGTCGCCTCGTCAAGAATCAAGATCCTCGGATTTGCAAGGATCACCCGGGCAATGGTCAATAATTGCTTTTGCCCTTGTGAGATATTGTCCGACTCTTCGTTCAGGATGGTGTCGTATCCCTGGGGCAGCGTCCGGATGAAATCGTCACAATGGGCGACCTTGGCGGCGGCGATGACCTGCGCGCGGGTCGCGCCGAACGTCCCGTATCGGATATTGTTGAGAATGGAAGCGTTATACAGCCAGGTATCCTGCAAGACCATCCCAAAGACAGAGCGCAGCTCGTTTCTGCTTAAGTCGTATATGCTGTGCCCATCGAGCTTGATATTGCCACCATTGGCATCATAAAACCGCATTAGCAGTTTCACGAGCGTCGTTTTACCCGCGCCGGTTGGGCCAACAATTGCCACCTTTTCGCCTTGCAGTACTTTGGCGGAAAAGTCATGGATGATCGGCTCAGCAGCGTTATAACCGAACCCTACATGCTCAAACGACACGGCGCCCGTGAACGCACCGGCGTACGCCAGGCTGCGTTCCGTGCTCTCCTCCGGCTCATCGAGAAATTCGAACACTCTCTCCGAAGCTGCGATGGTCTGCTGGAGGGTGTTGGAGATGGACGCCATCTGTGTGATCGGCGCGGTGAAATTCCGCGTGTATTGGATGAAGGATTGGATATCGCCAATCTCAATCACCTTTTTTACTGCCAGGTAACCACCCAGAATGCAAACGATCACGTAGCCGAGATTGCTGATAAACTGCATCATGGGCTGCATGATGCTGGTGAAAAACTGCGACTTCCAGGCGCTGTCGGACAGCTTTTCGTTGATCTGGTAGAAGCGCTCGAGCGAGTCATCCTGGCGGTTGAAAGCCTGAACGATGGAGTGCCCACCATACATCTCTTCCACATGCCCGTTCATATTGCCAAGCGAGTCTTGCTGCGCCCTGAATAATTTCTGCGAGGTGCGGATGATCGCTCCGATGAGCCCGAACGACATCGACACCGTCAAAATGGCTGCCACGGTCATCAGCACATTGATGCTCAACATCATCGCCAGCACACCGATCACGGTCGCAACGGAGGTGATCAACTGGGAGATGCTCTGGTTCAGCGATTGACTGATCAAGTCGACATCGTTCGTGATGCGCGAAAGGACCTCGCCGTGGGTGGTGGTGTCGTAGTACTTGAGCGGCAACCGGCTGATCTTCTGATCGATTTCCTTGCGCAGGTTATAGGTGACCTGCATGGAAACGCCGGACATGATGAAGGCCTGAAAGTAAGAAAATATCATGGAGATCAGGTACAGGCTGATTAGGACCACAATCAGCCTGCCCATGTAAGCAAAATCCATGTATAGTCCGGCCCCCAAATAGTAGGCGATCAGTCCGTCGGCGAGCTTGGTGGTTACATTGCCCAACAACTTGGGCCCGACAATTGAAAACAAGGATGATAACGCGGCAAAAACCATCACAATGATGATCTTCCCCTGATAAGGCTGCAGGTAGCGCAGCAGGGTTTGCAACGTCTTGCGCGAATCCTTGGCTTTTTCGGCCGGCGCGAAACGGCCGCCGCCCATACCACCCATCCTAGGCCTGTTCAAGTTCATCCTCCGATAGTTGTGACATGGCAATTTCGCGGTAGACCTCGCAGCTGTGCAGCAGCTCGCGGTGGGTGCCCTTCCCGACGATTTCGCCATTTTCGAGCACAATAATCTGGTCGGCGGTAAGGATGGTGCCCACGCGCTGGGCGACAATGAACAAGGTGCTCCCGCCCGTTTCCCGGTGCAGGGCCTCGCGCAGGGCGGCGTCGGTTTTCATATCCAACGCTGAGAAGCTATCATCGAAGATATAAATGGGCGCGTTTTTCACCAGGGCACGCGCAATCGACAGGCGCTGTTTTTGCCCGCCCGAAAAATTCGTCCCGCCCTGGGCAACGTGCGCATCATATCCGTTGGGTTCGGTGCTAATGAATTCTTCGGCCTGGGCGATGCGGGCGGCACGCTGGATATTTTCGAAGGTGGAGCGGCTATCGGCGTACTGCAGGTTGGATTTAATCGTCCCGGAGAACAGCGTGGCTTTTTGCGGGATATAGCCGATCTTTTCACGCAGGTCGCGGCGTTTCATATCGCGGATGTCGACCCCGTCCACCAGGATGCGCCCACCGGTGACATCGTAAAAGCGCAGCAACAGGTTTACCAGGGTCGATTTGCCGCTGCCGGTCACGCCGATAAAGGCAGTGGTCTGGCCGTGCCTGGCTTTAAAGCTGATATTTTTTAATACCGGCTCTTCGCCACCCGGGTAACCGAAGGTCACGTTTTCATATTCGACATCCGGGACAAAATCGGCCCTGGGCCGGATCGCCTTGACCTTGTCTTTGACCGCCGTGGCGGTTTCGAGGACCTCTTTGATCCTGCCGGCGCTGACCATGGCGCGCGGGATCAAGATAAACATCACGGAAAGCATCAGGAACGACATGATGATCTGCATGGCATACTGCATAAAGGCCATCATCTTGCCGATATCAATTGTCAAGTTGGCGATTTGATGAGCGCCGAACCACACGATCAGCACGGTGGTAACGTTCATGATAAACATCATGGTCGGCATCATCATCATCATCGTACGGTTGATAAAAAGGCTGGTGTCTGTCAAGGCCACGTTGGCGCCGTCAAACCTGGCCTCCTCAAAATTCCGGGTATTAAAGGCGCGGATAACAAGCATACCCTCCAGGTTTTCGCGGCTGATGAGATTCAATTTGTCCACCAGCGTTTGCATGAGCCGCATCCTTGGCATCACAATGTAGAAGAGGATGATGATGAGAACCACCAGCGCCAGTACCGCTCCGACGATGGTCCAGGATAACGTGCGGCTTTCCGAAATGGCCTTGATCGCTCCACCGGTTCCCAGGATGGCCGAATAAACGACCATGCGCATCATCATGATAATCAGCAGTTGGATCTGGGTGATATCGTTGGTGGTGCGGGTGATCAGGCTGGCGGGCGAAAATTTGTCGAGTTCAGGGTTGGAAAAAGTCTGCACGCGCTTGAAAACATCCGCGCGCATATCGCGGGCGGTAAAGGCGGCGATCCGGGAGGCAAAATAGCCGGTAACGATCATGCAGGCCGCGCTGAGCAACGTGATCAGGATCATCTTGCCGCCAATTTGAAAGATATAGTTGACGTTCCCATTGAGCACGCCATTGTCAACAATATCTGACATGTAGTCCGGCAGCGAAAGGTCGCAGATCGCCTGAACCACCAAAAGTGTAAGGGCCCCCAATATCATGCCAGGATATTCCAACATGTATTCGATTACCAAAATCATGAGCGCTTTGTCCTTTGATATAGGTTGATACTAATCGATGCCGGTAAACAATACATCTTTCTGCACTTTCGCAGGTTGGCAGGCAGCCCGCTTGTCTGCGTGCCAATTAATGAGATTGCGCCGATTTCAACAGTGGGTCTCGAACTGGTTGGCAAGAGGTTTTCGCGTTATGCCGAATAATGCTCCAGATTATCCACCAGCTTGCCCAGCAGGCGGCTCAGATCCTTGCGTTCCCCCGGTGAGAAATTGCTCAGGAACTGCTCCGTCATCTCCAGCAAAAGATTATTAATGACTTCGTACAGCTCTTTTCCAGCTCCGGTCAGTTCGACGCGCACCACGCGGCGATCATCCGGGTCGGCCAGCCGCTGAATATAGTTGTTGTGTACCAGCCAGTCCACCGCGCGCGTGGCGGTGCTGAACGGCACCCCCAAAATGTGGCTCAGGTCGCCCATCGTGATCGGCTCAGATTGGCTGGAAAAGATAAAGCCGATGATAAAAAAAACATCCCGGGCATTGACCTGCTCGATCTTTTCGCGCAGGTTATGTTCCTGGATATTGGCTTTGAGATTCAGAAGTTGCTCGGGCAGTTTTCCCCGGAGGCGGTGTCGCAGGTAAACCAGGCGCAGGAGGATGTCGCCAATATCCTTTCGCATTGCTACGCTGCCAGTGAAGGGGTCATTACTCACGAATATTTCCTTTTGGAAATTTACTGTGCGCAAATATATCATTTGGAAAGGAAGGGTTAATAGGAATTAAGTCAATAAAAGAGGATGATATTCTGCACTATTCTCCAGGAGATTCTACAGGACACCCCCCTCTTTTCAAAATCGAGTAGGAGGCGGCGGCTAACCGCCTCCTCTCACACCACCGTACATGCGGGTCCGCATACGGCGGTTCATCAAGCAAAGCGCAGTTCTTGATACCGTTTGCTAATGCTCTTCAGCCCTGAGTTAAGCCAGTAGGCATTGCTCAGGGCTTGGTTTATCACAGGTGTGGCAGACAT
>JBEKEB010000004.1:0-52081 GCA_050014055.1 Anaerolineales bacterium
TATAGAGAGACATATTATTCTCCTCTGGATCGCTTAATTCCCATTCATCTGTTCTTTCCATGCAACCATCTGCCAGTTACTGGCATGGCTAATCATCGTGGGAACGGCATTCCCACTACGTTGCTGGTGGGCGAAAAACGCCGCGGCAAATGCCAGGTCGCGTTCCAGTGCCGGCTCGGTGCTGGAGGGCTTGGGCTGGAAGGTTTCCAGGTAAGTGGTGGTTACGTCGCCGCTCATGAATTTCGGGCTTTCGATGATCTGCAGGATGAAATCAATATCCGTACTCAGGCCGCCGATCTGGTATTCATGCAGGGCGCGCCGCAGACGCTGAATGGCGACTGCCCGGTTCTCGCCCCATACGATCACCTTGGCAAGCAGGGAATCGTATTCCGTACCAACAGACATGCCCTGGTAGAGAGCCGAATCGACCCGGACCCCTGGGCCGCCCGGTTCTTTAAGGTACAGCACCTGCCCGGCGGAAGGCAGGAAGCCGGTCTGGCTGTCTTCTGCCAGGATGCGCGCTTCAATGGCTGCGCCGCGCGGCAGGATCTCTTCCGGGAATTTGCGCATCGGCTCGCCCAGCGCCAGAAGAAGCTGCTCCTTGACGAGATCCACGCCGGTGACCATTTCCGTTACCGGATGTTCCACCTGGATACGTGGGTTGACTTCAATAAAATAAAAATGGTCCTTCTTGTCCAGCAGGAACTCGACGGTACCAAGACTGCGATATTTCAATGCCGTCCCGAGCTTTAGGGCAGCTTCGTGCACCTGGTGGCGAAGTTCGGGCTTAAGCGCGTGGGCGGGTGCCTCTTCGATCAACTTCTGGCGACGGCGCTGGATGGAGCACTCGCGCTCCCCCAGGCAGGCGACATTCCCTTCTCCGTCGCCCAGGATCTGCACCTCGATATGACGCGCCTGCTGTACCAGACTTTCCAGGAAAACGGTATCGTCGCTGAATGCTGCTTTGGCTTCACGCCGGGCTGCTTCAATCATGGCCGGCAGTTCGGCTGCAGAAGGTGCCAAGCGGATGCCGCGCCCGCCACCGCCTGCGGCGGCCTTGACCAGCACCGGGTACTGAACTTTTTTGGCCATATCGAGCGGCAGTTCCAGCGGGAGCGGTTCATCTGTCCCGGCGATGACTGGCAGGCCGGCTTTGCGTGAAAAACGCCGGGCAGCCAGTTTGTCACCCATCATGGACACTGTTTCATGGCGTGGGCCGATGAAGGTGAGGCCTTGTTCCTCGACGCGACGTGCGAAATCCGCGTTTTCGGCCAGAAAGCCATAGCCTGGATGGATGGCGGTGGCACCACTCTGACGGGCAGCTTCCAGGATGGCAGCGATATCCAGGTATTTTTGCTTCTCGCCGATGGAAATTGCTTCATCTGCGTAGCGTACATGCAGGGCAGCTTCATCTATATCCGTAAAAACTGCCACGGAAGGCAGACCTATTTCCTGGCAGGCGCGCAGGATGCGCACAGCGATTTCCCCACGGTTGGCAACCAGAACCTTTATCTTCTTCATAATTAGTTACCTAGAGCGGGATGTTCCCATGCTTGCGGGAGGGCGTATTCTGGCGTTTCTCGCGCAATGCTTCCAAAGCGCGGATGACCCGGAGGCGGCTTTCGGATGGGTCGATCACATCGTCCAGGTAACCGCGGCTTGCGGCGATCAACGGGGTGGCAAACTCAGCTCGATAGTTCCTGATCAGCTTGTCACGTTCGGCAGCCGGGTTTTCCGCCGCGGCAATATCTTTGGAGAAGACGATGCTGACGGCCCCTTCCGGTCCCATCACGGCAATCTCCGCGCTGGTCCAGGCCAGGTTGTAGTCCCCGCCCAGGTGCTTGGAGCCCATGACGATGTACGCGCCTCCGTACGCTTTGCGCAACACAAGCGTCACCTTGGCCACGGTCGCCTCGGAATAAGCGTAGGCCAATTTTGCACCATGGCGGATTACGCCGCCATATTCCTGGTCAGTGCCAGGCAGAAATCCGGGGGTGTCCACCAGTGTCACCAACGGGATATGGAAGGCATCGCAGAAGCGGATGAAGCGTGCGCCTTTGTCGGATGAGTTGATATCCAGCACCCCGGCCAGGTGCAACGGCTGGTTCGCGACGATACCGACCGGATAGCCGTCCATGCGGGCGAAACCGATTACCAGGTTGGCGGCGTATTCGCTTTGGACTTCCAGAAATTCCCTGCCATCCACCAGCGCTTCGATTACGCTGCGGACGTCATAAGGCTGCTGCGGATCGGCCGGGACAATCTCGGCCATTTCCGGGAGAGTGCGCTGGGGGTCATCGCTGGGAGGCAGGTAAGGGGGTGGGGTCAGGTTATTGGCCGGCAGGAAGGAAAGCAGCCAGCGCACATTGGAAAGCAGGGTTTCCTCGTCCGGGGCGGTGAAATGCGCCACTCCGCTCAGTTCGCGGTGGATGGCCGCGCCGCCCAACTGGTCGAAACTAACTTCCTGGTGCGTGACAGCCTTGACCACTTCCGGCCCGGTGATGAACATGTGGGCGGTCTTTTCGACCATGAAAATGAAATCGGTGATGGCTGGTGAGTAGACCGCACCGCCCGCGCACGGTCCAAGGATGACCGAGATCTGCGGCACCACGCCCGAGGCTTGCACGTTGCGGTAAAAAATCTGTCCATACCCGGCCAGGGCTTCCACACCTTCCTGGATGCGCGCCCCGCCCGAATCGTTCAGGCCGATGACCGGCGCGCCGCTCTGGCGGGCCATGTCCAGCAGGTTGGCAATTTTCATCCCATGCGCCTCACCCACCGAACCACCCATGATGGTGAAATCCTGGGCAAAAATATACACAATCCGCCCATCCACCTTGCCCCAACCCGTCACCACGCCGTCGGTAAAGGGATGCGTTTTTTCCATGCCCAGTCCGCTGGCGCGGTGGGTGACAAACATGCCAATTTCCTGGAAAGTACCGGGATCAATTAATTGCTCAATCCGTTCACGGGCGGTCAGCTTGTTCTTGGCATGCTGGGCGGCAATGCGCGCTTCACCGCCGCCAGAGCTGGCTTCCGTTCGGATTTTTTCTAATTGATTGCCTGCTTTTTCCATACCGTTTTATTTGCCTCGAGAGATCCATTTCTTTACTTGCTTCTAAGAACCGGTACATGAAACTACCAGCTGTAGCCAGTACAGCTGTTCAATCCAGTAAAGCTTAGTGCTTGGCGTAAGTCAGGGTTTTTTGATGTGCTCTTTTACATTCAATTGCCTGAAAAGGACATCTTGTTTACACATATTTTTTGGCAACTCGTGAGATAAAACACTATTATACGGACACGGTTACGGCTGTGAATTATTTCACCAATGCCCAGGCCGTTGGCAGGACAAGCCCTGCCGCGGCCAGTTTGATGACATCTCCGAGGAGAAATGGCAGCAAACCGGCAGCGATTGCGTGTGGTATACCAAGAAAAATACTCAACCAGGCCACTCCGAAGAGATAAATAACAACCTCACCGGCCAGGAAAGCCAGCAGGGCTGTGGGAATGCGCCGGTCCAGGCCGCGCGCCGCCAACAGGCCGACCAGGCCGGCTGCTGCAACGAACCCGACCAGGTACCCACCGGTGGGCCCGAGAAAATAAGCCAATCCGCTCGCTCCCCCTGCAAAGAACGGCAAGCCCAGCAGGCCCTGGATGAGATAAAGCAGCAGACTGGCCGCGCCCCGGCGAGCCCCAAGGGCGGCTCCCACGAGCAGGACCGCGAAGGTCTGTCCGGTGATCGGGACGGGTGTAAAGGGCAGGGTTATCCTGATCTGGGCCATTCCGGCCACACACAGGCTTCCACTAATGACAAGCAGGATGTCACGCACACGCCAGTCCAGGCGCGGCAGGCTGCGGTTTAGCAGGGTTGGAGCAAAAGTGGTATCCATGGTTCATGTCTCCTTGAGGACGGATGGATTGTCCATGAGGCATATAACCCTGTTATCTACGGATTCGTTACGGCAAATATCACTCTTTAGAATCAAAGGAAAGAGCTTTTATCACACCAAATATAAAGGGACACCAAGATAAATCTCTTATTTTTCCTTCGTAGGCCACCCGCTGCTTTTTTTAGAATATGCCATTTTTGGTATAAATAATTTTCCATAACCAGTAATAGTTTTATGGGTCAATGGAAACTCCCATGATATAGGGAAAAATCTGCACGTTTAAGTGAGGCGAAGCCCGTCCAACAATCCCATTTTTCTTCCTGCTTCCGACGATTGCCATAAGACCGGAATAATCGCTTATTGGCAGGCTGGCCTGGCGGGTATAATAAAACGAATTTTGCAAGCTGGACGAGATATGGAATGATAGCGAAGATGCGCAAACATGAATTCTGGAGCGGTGTACGGGACGAAGCGCCCATTTTATTGGGAGTCGTCCCGTTTGGGTTGCTTTTTGGGGCCCTTGCCATCAGTGCACATATCTCCAGCCCGGCTGCACAGGCCATGTCCTCGATAATTTTCGCCGGTGCATCCCAGCTTATCGCTGCCCAGTTGGTCGGCGCGGGCACTTCAGGGCTGGTGATCCTGATGGTTGTCTTCGTGGTCAATCTCCGGCATGCCTTATATAGCGCTTCCGTGGCGCCGCATGTCCGGCATCTGGGCACAGCCTGGAAGCTGCTGCTTTCGTATCTTCTGACCGACGAAGCTTACGCTGTCACCATTACACACTACAACCGGGAGGGCGACGCCCCAGACCGGCACTGGTACTTCCTGGGGGCTGGGCTGACCTTGTGGAGTGCCTGGCAGGCCAGCACGGCGGTCGGTATCTTCATCGGTGCGCAGATTCCCGCCAATTGGCCGCTCGGTTTCGTTTTGCCGCTGACTTTTATTGCCCTGGTTGTCCCGGCTCTCAAGGACCGGGCGGGTGTCGCTGCTGCCCTGGTGGCAGGACTGGTCGGGTTGCTGGCGACGAACTTCCCCTACAAAACGGGCCTCCTGGTGGCAGCATTGATTGGTATTGTGACTGGTTTGCTGATTGAAGGGCGGCAGAAATGAACATCTGGATCATTATGGCCATCGGTGGCTTGCTGACTTTCGGCACCCGACTTTCCTTCATTTTCCTGCTGGATCGGATCAGAGTTCCGGATTGGTTCCGGCGCGGCCTGCGTTTCGTCCCGGTGGCAGTGCTCTCGGCGATCATCCTGCCGGAGTTGACCAGTCCCAATGGGACGCTGTTCTTATCATGGCGCAACCCCCAGTTGCTGGCGGGCTTAGTTGCCATCTTGGTGGCCTGGAAAACTAAGAATGTGTTCTTGACCATCCTGGCCGGGATGGCGGCGCTGGTGGTGTTTCAGCTGGCTTTAGGGTTGTAACTCATGCGCGCACGAATGGGTTTCCGCTCTTTTCTTGCCCCACTGTTGTCTCTGGCCCATGTCCCGAAAGCAGCCGTGTGTCATCTGGCAAAGGAAACACCTGCGAGCGGATGCTGGTGACGAGCGTCTCCCAATCTCCTCCAGGCAGATCCGTACGGCCGACAGAGTTCTGGAAGATGAGATCCCCGCAAAAGCAGACTCCGGAATCCGTGCAATAGAAAATGCAATGCCCCGGAGTATGTCCGGGAGTAAAAAGAACCTTGAAGAACGAGCGGCCTAGACGCAAATCCATGCCGTGCTCGAGATTCAGTGTGGGTGCTGGAGTGACAGGCAGGGTGAAACCGAATAGTGCCGCGCCTCCCTGGGAGTCCCAGAGTAGCCGGTCATTTGGATGCAAAGCGATCACAGGTTCAACCTGCAAGCCGCGCACCAAGTCTCCGGTACCACCGATGTGGTCGAAGTGGGCGTGAGTGATCCAGATTTGACTGATTCGCCAATTGCGCTGTTTTGCCTCGGCTGCAATCAGTTGCCCATCCCAGGCCGGGTCGATAACGGCCGCCTCGCACGTATCGGAGTCGGCAATCAAGTAGGTATTTGTAGCGACCGGTCCAAGCATGAGGGGAACGATTTCGAGCATTTTACCCTTTCGGCGGCGCAATGATAAAAGTATGCTCTCTGCTGGCCATCTCTCGAGGCGTGAAAATCCCGGATACCACCACCATCACCGCGATCATCCCCGCACTAACCCAATACATCCTGCCCGGGTCCTGCGTATAAAGCACCCCCGCCAGAAGAGGTGCAAGCATGATTGCCAGCGAACTAAAAGTTTCGGCCACGCCATACGCCAGACCCATCTGGGCAGGATGAATGAGCGGGCGGATCTGTGCATCGATCAGCGAACGCGCTGAGCGGAACCCGCCCAGCAGGAAATAACCCAGGCCAAACCAGCCCAGCCCGCTGCCCTTCCAGAGCAGCAAGGAGAAGGCTGCCACCGAGACTTGCGCCAGCAGGAACCCGCTGCGCGCGGCGATCTGTCCGAGCACCAGTGCCAGCAAGGCATTCCCCAGGCTGCCGATGGAGCCGAGCAGGACGATACTCTGCAGCGACAGCCCGCGCTCATTCTGTAGGAAACGCGGCGTCAGTGGTTGGGGCAGGTACATCACGAACATTGCCAGGAAGATGATTCCCATGAAGCCGATAAAACGCGTATTCTTCCACAGACTTTCCGGCGGCGCGGCCGGGTCATGGACTGCGCGGGGTTGGGAATGCAGGAAGAATAAGACCATGGTCGAGACCGTGAAGATGCCAGTGGAGACCAGATAGACCGTGCGCAGGCCGAGACGTTCGCCGATCCAGCCGCCGCTGATGGGACCAAGCACCGCGCCAAGGCTGTAGGCGGCCGAAAGCAGCGTCATGGCACGCACCGGCGACAGGCTCCCACGCGCAGCGGTGATATAGCTGTTCATCGGCGCGGCCACAAAACCGGTAAAACCGTAAAGCAACATCCCCGCGATAAAAACCGGCAGGCTGCGTGCCAATGCCATTATCAGAGCAGCCAGCACGCCGGCGGCCCAGGCCGCCACCAGCAGCGGTTTTTGTCCGATGCGATCGGCCAGGTGCCCGGCCGGGATGTGTGCGACCATCATCGCCAGCCCAAACAAGCCGAAGACCACGGCGATCGTCATGGTGTTTGCCCCCAGTTGCTGTAAATAGATCGGCTGGAAAATAAGGAACATTCCCTCGCCAATTCCCCAAGTTAAGAGGGAGACAGACAACAGGATCAAGTCAATGCTCATGCAGGCCGGCAGACTCGTTCAACAAAATCGGCTGTGGCTTTAAAGACCGCCTGACGCGTCGGTTCTTCAGTGATGACATGTCCGCCGCCTTCCACCCATAGCATTTGCTTATTGGAGGTGCCCAGCCGGTTGAATATCTGTTCCATGCTGTCATTGACCACGTAATCGTCATCGCGCGAGTGGATCAGCAGGACCGGCATGGTGATCTTTGGCAACGCCGCCCGCATTTCCTTGAGGAGAAGTTTAAGTTCCACGGCGGAGCGGACCGGGTTCATCGGGTAAGCCACGTGCTGGGCATAGGCATCCGGGTCAAACCAGCCGCTGCCGGGTACCTTACCCTTTGATATATAGGGCTTGAACCGGCTCAAGAGCCGGGCTGCCCACAACGGAAAAGATAGGCTTGGCAGGTCGTAAGGGGTGGACATGGCCACCACTCCATCGACTGGGAACCGGGCTGCGGCTGTCAGGGACAGCACCCCGCCCATCGACAGGCCGAGCAGGCAAACATGATCGATGCAGGAACGCAGCAGGTTGATTCCATCCTCAACTGATAGCAGCCAGTCCTGCCAGCGCGCCCGTACCATATCCTCGGGCCGGGTGGCATGTCCTGCCAGGCGAATCCCGCAGACCGTGTAGCCCTGGCGGTTGAGATACTCTCCCAGCCAGCGCATTTCCTTGGGAGTGCCGGTAAAACCGTGTGTAATGAGACAGCCAACCCGGCCATTTTCCCTCCAGCCAGGGAAGAAAAAGGGTTCTGCAGTGGGGATGATTTGAGGCATGGCTGAATTATAACCTTGTCATGAAAGCGATGTCATCATGGAGTCTGAGCTGCAGGAAGATGGCTTATGGATGTTTCAGAATGCCGGTGGAGGTTTCGGCTGATCTGGGGGTGGTCAAGTACCCATATGATAACGTCCCGTCTGCCATCAATTGGAGTTGTTCAAATCCACCAGACAGGCAAGAGGCTGCGCCGGACACTTTTTGCTCTTGAAATAGAAAGGTTCCTCCATTGAAAGCCTGGAGGAAGAGATCCCCCGTGCAGGGGAGTTTTGGCGCAGAAAAGGTTCCACAGACCTGACCAGGCCTGCAGCCGGCCTGAATGTACAATTTGACCGGTGTGGAAAAGGTTCCTGCAAGGTTGGAAATGGTACCGTTCCATGTCCCAGCAATCGGGTCGGTCATGGTCATTGATGCAAGCGTGGGAGCCAGACCAGTGTCGGTCTCGGTCGCCGAAGCAAGCGTGGGAACATTACCTGTTCCCATCCAGGCGGTCATTTTAAAGGCGATATCGTCCTGGAAATCCGGCAGGGGGATCGTAACAGTGCTGCCTGTGCGGCTGACAGTAACTGAACTCAGAATCGTCGTCCCGTCCCTGGTATTGTAAAAATCCACTTTCCAGTTGGAGGCCTTACCGGAGACCGTGACCGTTACTGTCTGTTTGGAAACAACCGGCTGCAAAGTCCAGCTAGGCGGTTCGCTCCCGGCGTCCCGGTACCAACCGAGTGCCATTTTCTCATTTCCCACCGCTGCGCCCCAGACGCCGGAAGATAATGCAGATGCCAGCGGCTGGAAGCCGGAGAAATCGACGCCAGTGACAAAATTCGCCGCCGGAAGTTCTTCGGTCTCATATTTTTGCATCCAGGGGATGCCCAGGGTGGGGAAATAGATCCCGAAACTATCCTCCCAATACAGCGCCCTCCCATTCATAGCGCCCGAGACAACAGCCGCCCATATGGCATGCTCGATGCCCAGACTGGCATTCTTCGCGATGGTAATTTTTCCATCGGCGCTGTCGGGAGTGCTGGCATTTAAACCGGATTCACCGATCAGAACCGGCCGCTGATATGCATTTATATAGTTACGCACCCCGCTGATGATTTGTCTGTCCAGTTGGCCCGAGGGCGGGTAGGGATGGATGTTGATGAAATCGATGGTTGTATTGCGGTAGAAATTGGGCCAGGTGCCGGTATCTGCCATTGAGGCGGTGACCGGCCGGGTTGGGTCGGCCGCCCGGATGATCACGGCAGCAGTATTGACGAAATCGATCCCTGTTGCTTCGGTGGTTCCAGAGGCCAGGTTGACCTCGGAAAAGATCTCCCAACCCAGGATATTTTTCCGTCCCTGCCAGCGTTTGACGAGAGTCTGCATCCATTTCATCCACATGCTTTGAATTGCGGAACCTTTTTGAAACAATTCGTCCGGAGTTTTGACGGGTCCGCCATTAGCCTGGTTGAGCGGATTGGATTTCCAGGTGGAATAACCGCTTCCAGCGTTCCAGTCAAACCAGCCCGAGAAGACCGGCAGGATATAGATTCCATCCGCCTGGGCCTTCTCAAAAACCTGGTCCCATTGGGCAGCCCAACGAAGGTCCACTTCTCCGGTTTTGGTATATCCCATGCCCAGGCTGTCGAGCTGGATGCGGGCCACCCGGCTGCCTCCGGCTTTGCTCCAGTCCAGGAAGGTATCATAATCGACTGGCTGGTACCCGGCAATATTCCTGGAGAAAATGAAGCTTGTTTTTCCATCCACGCTAAAATAGAAATTGCCCGGTTTTAAAGTGATCGCTGGAAAAGGAATCGCAGTGGCTGTGGCAGAGGCAGCTTGGGTGGGGGAAAGGAGGCCTGTATTGGTTGGCAGCATAGTCGCTGGAATGTTCGTGGATGGCGGAATTGGAGCAGGCGTTAGCTTGGGAGTGCAGCCTGAAAGAACCAAGCTTGGCAGAAATAACAAAATAAAAATGGATTTATGAATATTTGATGGCTGCATTGTTTTCCTCCTCGCGTAGAAAATGTTAATTAAACCAATAAATTATAATTCTCAAAAGGGTGCACTTTGAAAGCAATTTCTGTCTTGTATAGGAGTTTTTTATCGTCGGGCGAATCACGGCATACTAAAGAAGGCAATAAATACTATGAATAAAATAAACGGGAAATGTGCGCGCGGGGTTGGCAGAAACAATGAGGAACAATGGCGAGGGGATTTTTTAAGGTTTGAGGAAAAAGGTATCAGAGCGGACAATCAGGTATCAGCAAATGCGTGAAAAGGCCATTTTATTGCAGATTTTGGGCATTTTAATGGGTTTGGCGCAGTGGGAGTGGCTGGAAGGCCAGAGGGCAAAATCCAGGAGTGCATACGAACGACTGGAGAGCGAAAATTTCTGGCCAAAACAATGCTAAAAAAAAGGTACTTTCATGCGTTTTTTGGCAAAATCTGCAAAAAAAGCACATTTTTGGAAGGGGTTTCCGGCTGAATTGTTAGGATTTTATGGTAGGTTTCCGGACCCAGAGCTATCAGGTATTCGTGAGATTGGATCTTTGAGGGTGGATGAGCAGGGTGACCAGGACCACCATATCAATCTGGATGGGCGGCTGCCTCTTTGTGTCCACCCAAGGAAGCAATTTTCATGCCCCTGGTCCAGGCCGGTTGTAGCCGGGCGATCTGGCTATAGACCGGGCAATCCGTGTCGTGCGCCCCCGGCAGGTAACCGCTGCTGACCAGGAACTCCTTGACGATCTCCCCGCCGGTAAAGACAAAGGTTTTCTTGAAGAGCTTCGTCCAGTCTTCCAGGCTGAGCGGATGGTGTGCATCCAGCCAGCCTTTGAAGGAACCGAATTCCCCGCGCAGACCCTGGATCCGCCGGGCGTTTTCAATCACCGAGTTGATCTTCAACCGGTTACGGATGATTCCGGCATCCGCCAGCAGGCGGGCCACGTCCTGCTCTCGATAAGCCGCTACTTCGTCCACATCGAAACCTTCGAAAGCGCGGTGGAAGGCTTCTTTTCGCTTCAGGATCAGGCTCCAGGAGAGCCCGGCTTGGTTGATTTCCTGGGCAAGTCGTTCGAGTAAGGCGGGATCTTCGGTCAACGGGAAGCCATACTCGTTATCGTGATACAGTTTGTTAAGGGTGTCTTCCGGGTGTTCATGCAGGTATTCACAGTAACTGGCCATGTAATTACTCCAAGGATTTGGCCCACGTGCCATTCGGGAAAACGTGCTGCGGCCCTAGCGGATCCACTTTCAGGGCAATCTCTTTGCCTTCTTCAATGGATCCAAGCGCATCCTGTTCGACCAGCCAATTGGCCTTGACCTGGTAAGCCGGACTGCCCGGCATGTGGACTTCCAGATTCATCTCGACGCGCGCCATACGGAAGCTGTTGACCGCTCCCTGGCTCGACGAGAGTATTTTCGCCCAGGCCCAGACGGCCCGTTCCAGTCGAATGGCGGGGTCATCCTTGGCGGTCTTTGACTTACGCGGCGCGCGCATCCGCAAGAAGAACCAGACAAAGAATCCTATGGTCAAAATGGGCAGGGCAAATGCAACAATATCAATCATTGGAAGCCACTCCATAAATCAGCTGAAAGGTTGGAGCCTTCAAACAAACCGTCATGTAAAACCATCATAAGGGACAAGTGGGATTATATCGAAGTTGATCAGGCCGGCCTGCACCAGAGGCAGCGTGGCAAGCAGATGGCGGCCCATTTCGCCATCACTACATTCCAGGATTAGAACGGCGGTATGCCTGTCGGCGTTGAAGTAAATTTCGCGCATTGTCCCGGATTGCTGCAATTCCCAGACGCCTCGGGCTTCGTCTTTGAGCAATGGCTGAAATGCTTCCGCCGTTGCATTGGGAAGGTCACGTTCAAGCGCCAGGAATTTCATACCGCTATCCCACCTCGTGCAGTTCACGCGGCATATCGCTCAAACACTCTGCACCATTTTCGGTAATCACAATGTTATCTTCTATCCGCATGCCGTTGCGGCCTGGCAGGTAGATGCCTGGCTCGATGGTGAAGGTCATACCTGGCTCCAGCAATTGCATATTACCGCCGCGTATATAAGGATCCTCGTGCGGTTCCATCCCTATACCGTGACCGGTGCGGTGGGTGAAGTACTGTCCATAGCCGGCATTTTCGATGACGGCGCGGGCAGCGCTATCCACTTGGTCGCAAGGAACGCCCGGTTGCACGGCTGCCCGCCCGGCGGTGTTGGCTTCCAGAACAACCTGGTGGATTTTTCGGCAATCCTCATCCACCTTGCCAACTGAGAAAGTGCGGGTCAGGTCGGAAATATATCCGTCTACTGCCGCGCCCCAGTCCACCACCAGCAGGTCACCGGTACGTAGTCTGCGGTCCGAGGGAATGGAATGCGGGTTGGCGCTGTTCGGTCCACTTGAAACGATCGGGGCAAATGGCATATCGGGTTGCGAGCCAAGCCGCAGCAGGTTCACCACCAATTCAGCGGCAATTTCCTTTTCAGTTATGCCAACTTTGATGGATGGGATGGTCGCCTCGAGCGCCGACTGCGCCACTCTTACCGCCGCGCGCATCGCGGCAACTTCATCCACCTCTTTACATACTCGAAGCCGGCCGACTACCTGGGTGGCATCCGGGCATTCGGTCGTGCCTGCAATGACTTTTACTTTTTGGAATTCAAGAATGCGCATGTGGAGTGGTTCAATGCCAATCAGTTTGCCCTCCAACTTCAGCGACCGGCCGGCTTCCAGGAAAACCTGGTCCCATTCGGCCGGGTTCTCGCCATAAGGGAACGTCTTAACCTCGAATGGCAGGTCCTTTACCTTCAGCATTTCCAGCTCTGGCAGCACCAGAACCGGAGCCGCATCTGCCGTGAAGAAGGCCACCGTTGGGCGTTCCATCAGGTGGAAGTGCAGCCCGGTCAGGTAAACCAGGCTGGGACCGGGGTTGAGCGCCAGGGCGTCCAGATTGGCAGTGCGGATGGATGTGGAAAGATGGGCAAGACGGGTTTGTATCATATAGCCTCCGAAGAAAATGGATAACAAAATACTTAAAGATCCGGCCGATCGTCTTCGTTCAGTTTGTGAAATCGCTGGACAAATGCAACCTTCAGGAACCAGTCCACCAATCCGGGGAAGAGTGTGTCGAAGACGATTATGGGCGGGAACCACCATGGGATGATCAACGACCGCCGGGGATGTTTCGCTAGGCCGACGGTCCGGCGGGCGACGTAATCAGAGGTCATGTAGATCCAGCCAGGCACCTTGAGATTCTCCTTGACGGCATTGTCGCTGCCGGGATGCTGACCAAATTCAGTCACTGCCGGACCGGGGTAGATGCCTGAGACCTGGATGCCGAAAGGACCAACTTCACGCCGCAGGGCGTCGGTGAAGCCACGCACGCCATACTTGGTGGCGGCATAAATGCTATACATCGGCGCAGCAATCAGTCCGGCCACCGAAGACATGTTGATGATGGTTCCGGCGCGGCGGGCCAGCATGGAAGGCAGAACGGCACGCGTAACTTGGATGAGACCGCGCAAATTGACGTTTAATTGCGTGTCAATATCGGCGGAAGGTTCAAGCGTTTCGAGCCAGTCCAGGCAACCATAACCGGCATTATTGAAGAGGATATCCACCCGGCCATGGTTGTCCAGCACAGTATGGATGGCCTCATCTATCTGGGATTGCTCGCTTACATCCAGACCAACCGCGAAAGCCCGCCCGCCCTCGGAGCGGATTTGTTCAGCCAGTTCGGTCAGCCGGTTTATCCGGCGGGATGCCAGCACGACGATACAGCCTTCTTTGGCAAACTGCCGGGCGGCGTCCGCTCCAAATCCGGAGGAAGCACCGGTGATCAGGACAACTTTGTCGGTAAGCGTATTGGGCATGAAATCCATTCCGGGAAACAGGTTACGAGAAACGAGTAACGAGCTCAATGCCACGTTACTCGTTCTTGATTCCTTTTATTCTTCTTCTTGTGATTGTTCTTCCGGCCGGCGCCTCGGCTTGGGCGGTTCGAACACGGCTTCGGTGGCGAGGGCAAGTTCGAGCACCTGGTCCATATGCTGGATCGGGATGATTTTTAAATCTTCCCGTACCTTCTTGGGCACATCCACCAGGTCCTTTATGTTCTTCTCAGGGACGAGTACCACTTTCAACCCGGCGCGGTAGGCGGCCAGAACCTTTTCGCGCAGACCGCCGATTGGCAGCACACGTCCGCGCAGGGTGATCTCCCCGGTCATGCCCACTTCCTTGTAGACCGGCCGCCCGGTCAGTGCCGAGATAAGTGCTGTTGCCAGTGTGATTCCCGCAGACGGGCCGTCCTTTGGAATGGCGCCCTCCGGCATATGGACATGGATGTCCATGCGCTCGAAGACCTCCAGGTCAATGCCCAGTTGGAGGGCACGCGATTTGACATAGGTAAGCGCGGCCTGGCCCGATTCCTGCATCACATCACCAATCTGGCCGGTCATCTGCAAATTGCCTTTGCCATCCAGCACGGCCACTTCGATGGACATGATCTCGCCACCGTTCTCGGTCCACGCCAGGCTGGTAGCCACGCCCACTTCATCCTGACGTTCGGCCTCGGTCTGGAAAAACTGTTGCGGGCCCAGGAATTTCTCGATCAATTCCGGACCGATGACGGTGGGGTAGCGCTTCTCTTCGGCTTTCCAACGGGCCACCTTGCGGCAGATCCGGCCGATCTCGCGTTCCAGGTTGCGCACCCCGGCCTCGTAGGTATATTCACGGATGATGCGCTGGAGCGCCTCGGGCTGGAAGCTCAGTCCCAGAGTATCGATGCCGCTTTCTTCCAACTGGCGCGGGATCAGGAACCGGTCAGCAATGATCAGCTTCTCTTCTTCAATATAACCTGGGAATTCGATCACCTCCAGCCGGTCAAGCAGGGCCGGTGGGATGGTCATGAGGGTGTTGGCGGTGGTTATGAACATTACCTTGGAGAGATCAAAATCCAGTTCAAGGTAATGGTCGGAAAAGGCATGGTTCTGTTCGGGGTCGAGCACTTCTAGCAGCGCTGAGGCTGGATCACCGCGAAAATCCTGACCCAGCTTGTCAATCTCATCCAGCATGAAGAGCGGGTTGGCAGTCCCGGCGCGTTTCATGGTCTGGATGACGCGTCCGGGCAGCGCGCCGATGTACGTACGGCGGTGGCCGCGGATTTCGGCCTCATCCCGCACGCCGCCCAGCGAGACGCGTACGAACTTGCGTCCAAGCGCCTCGGCTATGGATTGACCCAACGAGGTCTTGCCGGTGCCGGGCGGACCAACGAAGCATAGGATGGGTTGGCGTTCCTTCTTCGGCTTAAGCGACCGGACTGCGATGTATTCCAGGATGCGCTCCTTGGCTTTCTTCAACCCGTAGTGGTCGCGCTCCAGGACGCGCCCGGCGTGTTTGACATCCAGGTTATCCTCGGTGCTGTTCGACCAGGGCAGGTCAAGGATCCAGTCCACATAGGTACGGATGATGCCCACCTCGGGGGCCATCGGAGGCATCTGGTTGAGGCGTTCCAATTCCTTGAGGGCGGTGGCGTGGGCCTGGTCTGGCAAGCTGGCCGACTCGATTTTCTTTTTCAGATCGATCAGGTCGCGCGAAAAGATGTCACCTTCGCCGAGTTCTGTCTGGATTTGTCGCATTTGTTCGCGCAGGTAGAATTCGCGCTGGCTTTTATCCACTTCATTCTGGACGCGGCTGTGGATCTCATCTTCCAGTTCGAGCACATCCAGTTCCTGGGCCAGCAGTTTGTTGATGCGTTGCAGGCGCTGGCGCGGATCCTTCATAAGGAGCAATTGCTGGCGCTCGGTCAGGTTGATGGAAACTGCCGTGGCGATCATATCTGATAGCCAACCTGGTTCGGAGATGTTCATGGCAAAGAGGTGGGCCTCTTCGGGGATGGCCCGGTCAAGCGATACGCAGCGCTCGAACAGGTCGAGGGCGTTGCGCATGAGTGCCTGGGTGGTCTTATCGGCAGTGGTCGGCTCGAAGATGACGCGTGCCCGTACTTTGAGAACCGGCGTGAGTCGGGTGAACTCCACCACTTCCACCCTCAGCCGTCCCTGAACGAGCGCCGAAGAAGAACCATCCGGCATAGAGAGCAGCCGTCCGACCGCCAGTTCCACGCCGATGGGCATGAAATCTTGTGGTCCTGGCTCCTCCACCTCCGGGTCGCGCTGGGTCAGGCCGATGACGGTCAAATCGCGTTCGTGGGCTTCCTGGATGGCCAGCAGCGAGCTCTGGCGTGTCACAAAGACCGGCGTGACCATATGCGGGAAAATGACGATATCCCGCAGCGGGAGGACGAGCGCCTCGATACAGCCATCTTCATCCGGCGTTTGGTTCGGGACGCGGTACAGTTCTTCAGTACGTTGGCTGAGGGCCAGGTTGAAGGCATCATCTTCTTGAAAAGACCAGTCGTTTTGCGTCATGGTTTTAAAGTCCGTTATTTGTAATTCGTTTTTCCCAGGCGGTCTTCATCTCGCCGGCAAAGGCAACACTGCCTGCCACCAGGACGACTCCCCTGGCACCGGCCAGCTCGATCGCCCGTTCCAGCGCAGCAGATGCCGGCCTGACCACCTCCACCGGAATTCCCGTTGGCTGCACCAGGTCGATGATTTTCTGTGCTTCGAGTACGCGCGGGTGGTCAGTCTGTGTGGCAATAACCTGTGTGATCCTGGGCTTTAACTCAACCAACATCCCCTGCGCATCCTTGTCTTCCAGAATGGAGAAGACCCATACAATCGGACGACCGGGGAAGTAGTCGTCGAGTGTCTCGCGCAGGCGCCTGGCGGAGTCAATATTATGTGCCGAGTCCAATACTATTGGTGGCTCACGGCGAACGATGTCAAAACGGCATGGCCAGCGTACGCTGGCAAAGCCCCTTTGCATGGATTCCTCTGAAAGGTTCAACCCACTTGCCCGCAGCGCCGCGTAAGCCGTGGCAGCGTTAGCCATCTGGTGCGTTCCCAGCAAAGGGATACGGAGTATAACAGGATTTGCGGTTTTTAATTGACGATCGACTAGAGAAAAAGATTGCCCATTTAAAGAGTGTTCCAAGGGCTCAAAGGTCACATCACGCCCGACCAGCGTGAGAGCAGCGTTTTGTTCGACCGAGACTTTTTCCAGCACTGCCAGTGCCTCATCCCGCTGAGGTGAGGAGACAACCGGGATGCCGGGTTTGATAATGCCGGCTTTCTCGCCTGCGATTAATGTCAGGGTGTTGCCGAGTACCGCCATGTGGTCATAGGATAGTGACGTGATCACTGCGACACGCGGAATGACAACATTGGTGGCATCCAGCCGCCCGCCCAGCCCCACTTCGATGACTGCTGCATTGACATTCTGGCGGGCGAAATGGAGCAAGCCAAGCGCCGTCGTAATTTCGAAGGTGGTTAATGCAGGAATTTTAGCGACAGCCGGTTTGATCTCTTCAACCAGTTCGACCAGCCGGGAATGCGCAATGGGTTGACCGTCAATTTGAATCCGTTCTGTGTAATCCTGCAGGTGTGGTGAGGTGTACAACCCGGTCCTATACCCGGCAGTGGTCAATACCGCTGCCATCATTGCTGATGTGGAGCCTTTGCCTTTCGTCCCGGCCACGTGGATGATCGGATAGGTTTCTTGCGGGTTACCCAAGTAATCCATCAGCGCACGCATCCGCCCCAGTTCAAAATGGGCTTTGGCGAGTTCGGAGGATTTTTTCAGGCTATAATCTATATAGGAGTAGAGATAATCAAGAGCATGATTGTAGGCGGCTTCATCGTTCATAGTTGAAAGTATTGTAAATCGTAACCCGTAATTCGTAAATCGGTAATCATCAAACGGAAATCATGGTCAGCACCCTCACCATTCACCTCCACCTACCTGGCTGCGCCTCGCTAAAAGAAAAGCGCGGCAGGCTGAAACCTCTGCTGGCACGCCTGCATCGCCAGTTCAACGTTTCAACGGCGGAAATGGGTTTACAGGATAAATGGCAGGAAACGGTCATCGCCTGTGGAATGGTCGGGAATGATGCCATTTACCTGCGGTCTGCAATGGAGACAGTGCGGAAGTGGGTCGAGGCGAACTGGCCGGATGGAGATGTTCTGGATACCAAAATCGATTTCTTATAAGGCAGACCTGTATGTCGCAAGGGGGGGAGCCACAGGTTTACCCCAATTGGAGGAAAAATGGATCTACAACTTAAAGATAAATGTGCGCTTGTCACCGGCTCCAGCCGCGGGCTGGGTCATGCCGTGGCCCTTGCTCTCGCCCGCGAAGGCTGCCGTGTGGCGATCAACAGTCGCGATGAGGCCAAAGTCTCCAATGCGGCGAAAGACATCGCCGAAGAAACCGGCGCCCGTGTAATAGGGCTGGCTGGCGATGTGGCTGATCCAGAAGTTCCAGAACGGCTGGTTGGAGAGTCTGCACGTGCCTTTGGCGGGCTCGACATTCTTATCACCAACGCGGGTGGTCCACCTTCCGGGGAGTTCGAATCGTTTAACGAGGCTGCCTGGCAGAAGGCGATTGACCTTTCTTTTATGAGTCACGTCCGCCTGATTCGAGCTGCTTTGCCATATCTCAGGCAGTCCAGTGCTGCCAGTGTGCTAACGGTGACATCCTATTCTGTCAAGCAGCCCATTCCAAACCTGATACTTTCCAACAGCATCCGGGCAGCCACGGTTGGCCTGACCAAATCCCTGGCGTTGGAACTGGGCATGGCCGGAATACGCTTCAACTCCATTTTGCCAGCCTGGACCGAAACGGAACGTGTCTACGAGCTGATGAAATCCCGGGCCGTGCAGAATCATTCCACACTCGAGCAAGAGATAGCGAAGCAATCCATGGACAGTCCGTTGGGAAGGATGGGCCAGCCGGACGAGTTTGCCAACGCAGCCGTTTTTCTGGTTTCTCCGGCTGCTTCTTACATTACCGGCGCCATGTTATCCGTGGATGGTGGGATGTATAAAGGTACTTTATAAAATAATTTCGGAAGCTGGGGAGGCGAGCTTGGCCTGGTCATCCACCTTCTGTCGGCATTGAAGATGTCTTACCGCGGGGATTACTAATGAACCGGAATAGTAATATTTCCCTATTCATCCACTTAACCATGTCTTGGGTATGGTGAAATTTGTTATACATCCCAACTAGCAAGGATGGGGGCATGAAACTAACCAAGCCCCCCTAGTTATAAATCGTGATAACGCAGGAGGGAAAAGAAGACCACCAATAAGAATCAGGAACATCTTTTTGCCCAACTCAAGAGCGTTGCCGGTAACCCGGAAAGCGACAGTATATAATGAAGCCGGTATTCCAAGGGACTTGTTTTACGATATGAACGAAGTTGAAATACTGGTGAGCGACGACCGGTTATTTATGAAAGGGAAACTGGTTATCTGAAATGGAGCATGGATGGGTGACTTTCATCAATCTATCGCCCCCGTAAATTCTTGGTGGCTCTATTTATGATCTTTCCCTCATGACCTGCAAAAACGCCTTGACCACCACCGGGTCGAAGAGCTTCCCTGAAGATTGTTGGATATGGTTTAAAGCAACCTGGCGGGACCAGGCAGACCGGTACGGCCGGTTTGAGGTCAGGGCATCATAAACATCTACAACCGCAAATAAACGCGCCGGGAAGGGAATCTGTTCTTCGTGCAGGCCATCTGGATAGCCGCTGCCATCCCAACGCTCATGATGATAATGGGGGATATCCAGGGCAGGAGCCAGGTAATTGACTGAGGAAAGCAATTCGTTGGCAAGTTGTGGATGGGTTTGCATGATCTTCCATTCAGACTCATTCAAAGGGCCTGGCTTATTGAGAATATTTTCGGGGATCCCCAATTTACCTACATCATGGAGCAATGCACCCCGCCGGAAATGGATCAATTCCTGCTCAGCGATGCCCATCGATCGAGCCAATTTAATCGTTAGTTCAACCACGCGGTAGGCGTGCGCCCCATTCTCACGGTTGCTTAATTCAAGCACCTGTGCCCAGCTCTCAATCGCTGAATCATATGCCAGGCTTAACTCGGCATTGGTTCGCTGGAGATCCTGAAACAGATAGGAGTTTTCAATGGCCGCGGCGGCTTGATTTGCCATGGTCGACAGGAAATCCAACCAATCATCATCCGGCTGCAGTAACGACCGCAGGTAAATTTCCAGAACCCCTTTAACCTCTCCTTTGGCAATTACCGGCACAGCATAATAATTGGCATAATTCGCCAGAAGAAGGTCGGGAGCAAATTGGGTATTTTCCGGCTGTTTTTTCAGGTCTGGAATACTGATCGTACGCCGCTCGAGCGCCGCTCTGCCAGCATAGCCCTGTCCAATCATTAATGGTAATGGCTGGGTTTGTTTGGTTTGGAAACCTTGCCCGGAAGCATACTCCAACATGTGAGTATTCGGATTCAGGATCAGGATGTCAGCTGCATCCGCGCCCAATTGATTGATCATTTGCAGTAAAATCACCGATAATGTTACTTTTAAATCAAAGCTGGCAGTAATGGCTGCATCGACTGAGTGTAATGCATACAGCCGCCGTAGCTGGCTTTGGATCCGCTCCGCACTTTTCACCCGCTCGGAAATATCGCGCACAATTGCAATTACACGAGCCTCGCTTTCGAAGGGAACCAGACGGGCTTCGAACCAATGTTCCCCTTCCGCGGTTTGGAGCTTGTATTCAATCGAAACAACCTTGCCGGTTTTTATGGATTCCTGGAGGGTATGAGTAAATTTGGAGCCAATTTCTTGGGGCAGGATGTCCTGTATGGAATGCCCCAGGATGTTTTTCGGAGACAATTGTAAAATGGACGTATTCCCATTTCTGTAATCCAAAATCCGACCATCTGCATCCATGAAAAAAAGAAGGTCAGGGAAAGCGCGAAAAATAGCATCCAGTTGAAGGGATGCATCCAATGTATTTCGATTGCCAATACCATCATGATCCAAGAGAGAGATTTCTCCTTTTCTTGATTCTTGGCCTTTTTTTAACCGAATTCCAGAGACGCGAGCGCGGAGCACGATGGTTTCCCTTTACCATCGTGCCCCTTGCCACCGCGCATCCGGCATTCGCTGCTCAGTATCCGAAAATTACGCTCGGCTGGGCAGGACGATTTATCCTTATATGTAGATGCTCAGTAAAAGTTCGCGCCAACTGGTTGGCAAGATCAGTCAACGAAGCGGCGCGGATTGATATGATGAGTTGCCGTTCTTCTTCAGTGAACAAGAAGTCTTCTCCCTGGAAGCCATTTTCTAGTGCCATCTCCGGGTTATCCAGTAATTGGTGACAGAATTTCGGACTGATAACCGCAGCAGCCAGCAAACGGCTTAATTCCAGGCGTCCATCTGATAGAGAACGTCTAATGAGTGAAATGGGAGGATTGAATATTCTGGTTTCGATCATTCAGCATCCTTGTTCTTTTGATGTATCGGCAGGCTCAAACCTTAATGAGGTCCGCCGCCGCCACTGGTGGGGGAAAAGTGAGGTCCGCCGCCGCCACTGGTGGGAGAATAGTGAGGTCCGCCGCCCCCACTGGTGGGGGAATAGTGAGGTCCGCCGCCCCCACTGGTGGGGGAAAAACAAGCCTGTCCGTTAAATAATGTTTTCATGAGTCGCCTTCCTTTTGATTTAGTAGATGGCTAACTTTACAATCAGGCGGGCTGCAATGGAGGCTTCAAAACAGGTTGCAGGAATTAAGATTCATGGGGGATTACCGAGATATAGAGGATGACAATGAGGTGTTGGGTGGGCAATACCCACCAAACATTCCCTTGTTCCTTCCTCACTCTGGCGATTCCCGAGAGCCGAATTAAAGCCCTCGAAGGGATCAGTGGTGCGGGCGACTCCTTATGTAATCAGTCGCCGGTACAAAGCTTCTGTCTCCAGGGAAGGATCGATATCCAACTCGGAGCGTAGGGCTTCACGGCAGGCTTGATATTGCCAGATAATTCCCAGCCTGTCCCCTCGATCGGCATTCAGCTGCATTACCAGGCAATGGATGTCTTCGCGGGATGGATCAATCTTCAAAGCCTCCCGGCATGCCTGTAGCGCCGCTTGCGAATCCCCAGTTAGACGCTGGGATTCGGCCAACTGCTTCCAGGCGTCTGTACAAATCCTGTCAAGACGCTCGCGTTCAGGCCAGACCCAGGTGGCATCCATATCCTGAAGGTACGGACCATTCCTGAGACTGGTTGCCATGCGTTGATGAGATATCTTTTCTTCTATCTGACTGGCTGATTTCGCTTTCATAATGGCGATATTGAATTTCTCAACGTCATAATCGTAATCCACAAGACGATTGAAGGAATATAGGTTGTTCTCAAAACGAATTACATTCTGTCCGAGTGCATGCCGCAGACGGTACAGCTCATTCTTAAATCGGAGTTTCAGTTCCTGTGCACTGAGTTCTGGCCAGAGCACCCCACCGCATTCTTCTTTTGAGACAGGCCGGCTGGCAGACAGGAAAAAGAAGAACAGTTCGCGCACCGAAGCGGTTTTCCATTGTCGCGTGGTGACCAACCTGCCATTGACCCGCACCTGCGCTTTACCAAATGCCTGGATCATCAGGTGTGGAACCTGGATCGGAACGGTATGAAGCAATCGACGCAGTCGTTTGCGTAAATCTGGCAGGAGGTTTTCTGCGGATGTAACGACTGCCAGCCATGGAGCCAGAATGGCAATGGATTCCGGGTCGTTTTGAAGGTCCGTCAGCCATGGGCGTGCCTGGCGGACTGCTTGTCGAATGGGATAATTTAACGGTCCCGATAATTCTGTTCCCAGCGCTGTTTTCAAATGCTCACGCGCCGTTGCGGTTTTCCCGGCCTTGTAATTGGCGACGGCCAACCAGATCCGGGTACAGGTTGTTTCTGCGGTCAATCCGCCGGCTTGGAAATAATCCAGAGCTTGCTCAATGTCCGCGTTTGCGGGGTCGTAATTTTCTTCCACCAATTGAAGGCAGCCGTGTTCCAGAAAATACAAACCACATTCGTAGTTGGAACTGGTTGCCAGGATGGACACCCGCACCTTGTTCAAACACAGACCTGCCTCCCTGAACTGCCCCCGCAGTCTTGCTAGATGGCCCTGTGCCAGGCCGAGGTAATTGGTCAAGAACTGATAACTGACCAACTGTGCGATTTGAGCGGCGTCATCATAAGCCTGGAAAGCAGCCTCGTATTCGTCCAGGTCCACATACATGTCACCCAGGCTGGTCAGGAGCACCGATTCTTGCCACTGGGAGTTATTGGATCGGGCCGATTCTAGCCCGGACTCAAATGCCTGAACCGCCTGTTCGTATTCACCCTGGTGATGATACAAGACTCCCAGGCTGTTGAGTACATTCGCTTGTGAAGGTAGATTGTTTTCCTGCCGCCACTCCTCCAGGGCCTGGTTATATGCGCTCAGGGCCGCCGGGGAATTACCGCTGGCAAGGTAAGAGTTCCCCAACTCCAACTGCACCCAGGCTGCTCTTTGTTTATCTCCTAATCGCTCATAAGATTGCAGCGCATTCTCCAGGACCTGGACCGCTTCTGCTATTTGCCCCAAATGATGCAAACTGAGGCCCTCAAAACGTTCCGCCTCAGCATGGATAAATTGCAAATCCGGTTTATTTCCACTCAAGCGCAGGGCCTCATCGGCATCCTTCAGCGAACCGGCATAATCTCCTACCAGACGATGTGCATCGGCGCGGCGGACGAATGCCAATGTCAGGTTGGCCAGGTCATCTGTTTTCTGGAATTCCAGGATGGTTCGATCCAGGGTCGACAGCGCCAGGTGCCCCTCACCTAGTGTGCATAGGAGCGCTCCCTTGAGCGAGAGCAGCGCCGGCCGCTTTTGAAAATGCTCGGTGGGTAAATTGTTCAGCCAGGCTTGCAGGGTGATAAGCCGTTCGCCCAATAACAACGGCATCCCGGCGCGTTCGATCAGGGCAGGCAAAAGGTCAGGAGAGTCTAATTGCCGAAGGATGGAATATGCCTTTTCCCATTCCTGCTGTGCTTCATAAACATTTGCCAGGCAGACAAGGATACTTTGCGCCTTTTCAGGTTCCTCCAGCTGGATGCGCTCCTGAAGGAATTCCTGGAAAATGTGGTGGTAACGCAGCCATTTTCCATCCGGCCCTACTTGCAGAACAAACAGATTGTTTTGCCGGACTGTTTTGATTAGATTCTTCCAATCACCCTTGCCCAAAACAGCCTCACATAAATCAGCATCAAACTCTTCCAGCAGGGAGGTCCGGAGCAAGAAATTGCGTACCATGGGAGGCTGCGGGGCAAGCACTTCCTGGTCGAGATATCTGGCCAAGTCCACGCCTGTAGTGCGGGCTGCTCGGGTCAGGTCCGGGAGGCTGCCGGCGACGTTGGAGGCGGAAAGAAGAAGGCCGGTAATCCATCCTTCTGTCTGCTGCATCAGTCCTTCTACCAAGCGATCATCCAGGGTCATCCCATAGGTTATCTCGAACAGGGAACGGATTTCGTTGGGGCGAAAGGCGAGTTCTTCCAGATCAAACCCGCTAACTTGCTGGCGCGCCACCATCAGGGTGATGTCGGGCAGAGCTGGCACACGCCGTGAGGACAGCAAGACGTGACAATTGTCGCCGACCAGATAGACGAACCGGCTGAAAAGATTGCGAACATCTGGAACAGAATCCACAAATTGGTAATCGTCTACTACCAGGGTGAAATGTTGATCGATCTGACTGTTTATCTCATTGACGAGTACTGCCAGAATGCGGTCCAGATCATGCTCGAGACTGATCAGACTCCTCAAAACGGTTTTCGATTGTTTTCCAAACTTGGGGAAGCGTAGCTCCAGGGAGGCAATCAGATAAGTGCAGAACCGCTGGGGGTCCTGGTCGAGGGCGTCCAGAGAAAGCCAGCAGGTAGGTATCTCGGACTGGCGGGCAAAATCCACCAGCAGTGACGTTTTCCCATAACCGGCTGGAGCAGCGATGATGATGAGTTTCCTGTCCAGCAGGTTGTCGAAAAGCGCTAGTAACCGGCTGCGGTGTAGAATCTCCGGACGGAGGGTGGGGATGACAATCTTGGTAAGGCTGACAGGAATTTCGGCTACCATGGGTTGTATGGTAATTTTACTCGTTTCCAGGCCGCCTGGCATCCACCCAATCGGCAACATTTAGACGATCTGGTGTATCCATATCATATCCTTTGCCGGCCTTTCTTGCGGTATACTTCCAAATGTCCGGCAAAAGATCATCCTTTCATTCATCGAATCTCTCTTTCTTTCCATTATATATTCTCTGCTTTCCATATCTATGAAACAACTCCTCCAAAACATGAAAACCGGCCAGACGGCCATCGAAGAGGTCCCCACCCCCTTGCCAGCTGCCGGGCAGGCGCTTGTCAAAGTATCCGCCTCGCTTGTCTCTGCTGGCACTGAACGGATGCTGGTTGAGTTTGCCGAGAAATCCCTGGTTGGGAAGGCCCGCTCGCGTCCCGATCTGGTCAAACAGGTTTTTGAAAAAATGAGCCGGGAGGGAATGCTTGTCACCTTGAGCGCGGCTTTTAATCGCCTGGACCAACCCATGCCACTCGGCTATTCTTCTGCAGGGACCATCGCCGTGCTGGGTGATGAAATGGTTGGCTTTAAAGTTGGTCAGCGGGTGGCCTGCGCAGGCGGTGGCTATGCCGTCCACGCCGAGTACAACATTGTCCCCCGGAACTTGCTTACCCCGTTGCCAGATTCGGTGGATTTCGAATCGGCGGCTTTCACCACGCTTGGCGCAATTGCCTTACACGGTTTCCGGCTGGCTCTACCGCAGATCGGAGAAACGGTAGCCGTCATTGGTATGGGGCTTTTGGGTTTATTGACGGCTCAGATCGCGGCGGCGGCTGGCTGCCGTGTGTTGGGCATTGACACCAACCCGCAGCGGATTGCGCTGGCCGCCTCGCTTGAGCTGAGGGCTGTGTTGCGCGACCAGGCCGTGGACTCTGCCCAGGTTTTTACATCGAACCGTGGTTTTGATATAGTCATCATCTGTGCTGATACTTCATCCAATGACCCGGTCGACCTGGCTGCAGTCATCGCCCGTGACCGGGCCAAAGTCGTGGCTACCGGCGCAGTCGGGCTGACTTTTTCACGCAAGCTGTACTACGAAAAAGAATTGAGCTTTATCAATTCGCGTTCTTACGGTCCGGGCCGTTATGATGCTTCCTATGAAGAGCAGGGTAAGGATTACCCCCTTGGCTATGTTCGTTGGACGGAGGGCCGCAATTTTGAGGCCTTTGTGGATTTACTGGCAAGTAATAAATTAAAAATTTCTCCGATGATCACGCATCGATTCCCGATTGAAAAAGCTGCCGAAGCTTACGAAATAATCACCGGGAAGAAGAAAGAGCCATTTCTCGGGGTAGTTCTTACATATCCCAATAAAGTACCAGATTCTTTCGTTTCACGGATCACATTTCCGGTATCAGCTGACACAGGAAAACATGATACGCCGAAACTCGGCGTTCTCGGCGCAGGATTGTTTGCCAACGCCACGCTTTTACCAGCCCTCAAGAATATCAAGCAACTTGAACTGGTTGGCATCGCATCAGCGGCTGGAGTGCACGCCCGGCATTCGGCAAAAAAATTTGGCTTCGCTTATGCCACCTCCAATGACGACGAGATCTTGAATGACCCGAACATCAGCACGGTTGCGATCCTGACCCGCCATGCTATGCATGCCGATCTGGTGGTCAGGGCATTACAGGCTGGCAAGCATGTCTTTGTGGAAAAACCCCTGGCGATCACAGTGGAACAACTTGATGCTGTCAATCAAGCAATAACTACATATTACCAAAAGCTGCTTACGGTTGGCTTCAACCGCCGCTTTGCCCCGCTTACCCGTGAGCTCCAAGAGTTTCTTGCGGATCGTTCCGAGCCTTTGCATATGCATTACCGTATCAATGCCGGATATATTCCATTAAACCATTGGACTCATGACCCGGTCCAGGGAGGCGGGCGGATTATTGGCGAAGGTTGTCACTTTATTGATTACCTGACATGCCTGGTCGGGGCAGCGCCGCTTTCGGCATCTGCCAGTGCATTGCCGGACAATGGCAGGTACCACGAAGATAATGTTTCGATGACATTCGACTTCCCGGATGGCTCGGTCGGTGTGGTGGATTATCTTGCCAATGGCGATAAATCTTTCACCAAGGAGCGCCTGGAGGTCTTTTGCGGTGGGCGTATCGCCGTGTTGGACGATTTTCGCACGTTGGAAATGATGCATGCTGGTCGCCGCAGCCTGCTGAAAAAGGCCCAGAATAAAGGCTGGAAAGACGAATGGATTAATTTTACCAATGCCATCCTCACCGGCGGCCAGCCGCCCATCCCGTATGAGCAACTGTTCGGTGTGACGAAGGCTACGTTCGCAGTCTTGCAAGCCTTGCGTGAGGGGCAAAAAATAAGGATTACTTGATCGATGACCTTTAATTACAAGTGCAAACGTATATTGCAATAGCGAGTCCATGGAAAGTGCGACCACTACCTCAAAGTATCGGCAATTCGGCTCATTTGCCGGGATTTCTTTCCGGGGGTGATCATCTGTAAACATCTGATGTGGAGCTATTCTCTGGTCTTGCGCAAGCCGTTGGTGTAAATGGTCCTTGGAAAGTTTAAGGCATCATAATCCGATGACGATCAAACCGTGGAAAATTCTGGAATCACACTTTATACATAAAAATGTTCGCATCGACAAATGTGAACTTCCCAACGGGATGACCATTGACGGTTTTGTGCTCGAATACGGGGATTGGACCACGGTTGTCGCCTTGACGAAACAGCAGGAAGTGGTGCTGGTCCGGCAGTACCGGCATGGCGCGCAAAAAGTGATCCTTGAACTGCCCGGCGGGGCCATGGATGCGAGGGATGAAAATCCGCTACAGGCCGCCCGGCGGGAATTGTTGGAAGAGACTGGCTATGCCAGTGACAATATTATCCAGATCGGTTGTGTTTCACCAAACCCGGCCAACCAGACCAATCTGATATACTCCTTCCTGGCTCTGGATGCTGAAAAAGTCAGCGGCCAGGCGCTTGATGATACAGAAGATATGGAAGTTGTCCTCAAGCCGTTGGAGAAAGTCATCACGATGGCGAAGAACAGTGAACTGTTCCAATCCATGCAGGTCAGTGCCATTTTCTTTGCCTTGGCTTACTGGGATCGGATCCAATAAATGGCGGGCCTGTCAAAATTATATAACGGCTACAAAGCCCTGGTGCAGCTGGGGATCCAGCCTGTCGCCCTCAATGCCCTCTATCGTCTTGGGTTGGCGACCGGGTATTATCGCAGGATCGAGAAAGGAGCAGGGCTGGTAGAGCGTGGCGTTTTGCACCCATTGTTCACTTTCCCTATTGCGGAAGAACTTCTTGCAGTGATCGGGGATGATGGAAAGGCCGCTCTTCTTGCCGAAGCCGATGAAATTGTCACTGGCCTGATCAGATTTTTTGACAGCCAGCCTGTCCCCCTCCGCCTCACTTTCTCAGAACCTCTTCGCCATTGGACAGAGTACGAAACCAGACCCTCCCTGCTCGCAACTCTTTATGCTCCATTCCCTGATGTCAAATTTATTTGGGAACCTGCCCGCTTTGGTTGGGTTTTCTGCCTTGGCCGGGCCTACCACCTGACTCGCGCGGAAAAATACGCTGAGACCTTCTGGCATAATTTTGAGATCTTCATCACTGGTAACCCGTCCTATCAGGGCCCCAACTGGATCTCCGGTCAGGAAGCCGCCCTGCGGCTGATGGCCTTTGTTTGGGCTGCGCAGATCTTCGAAGGATCATCCAGCAGCACGCCGGAACGGAAGGCTGCCTTGGCGCGCTCGGTTGCAGTCCACGCTTCACGCATAATCCCCACACTGGTCTATGCCCGTTCCCAGCAGAATAACCATCTGCTCACGGAAGCTGCCGGACTACTCACCGCCGGTTTGGCTTTACCTGAGCACCCGCAGGCATCCAATTGGTGTGGGCTGGGCTGGAAGTGGCTCAACGAAGGGCTGCACGCCCAGATAGACTCTTATGGCGAATATGCCCAGCATTCCACCAATTATCACCGTCTCATGCTCCAGGTTGTTTTGTGGGCGAATCAATTAATCCGAAGTAACGATTTAAGTCATTACTATCACTGGCCGCGCCAAACGAAGGAAGCCATCGTGCGTTCCATCCATTGGTTGCTGGCCATCCTGGATTCCGATTCTGGCCGGACTCCCAACCTGGGCGCCAATGATGGGGCCTACCTGTTTCCCCTGACTGTTTGCCCGTTCACCGACTATCGCCCGGTCTTGCATGCGGTTGCACGTGCTTTTCTTGACTATGACCTGCCGCGCGGACCTTGGGACGAACTAGCGCTATGGTTTGGCGTGCCTCTTGAGGACCGAAAGTATGTTCAATTACCGCGTTATCTCGGCGATCAGCTCTACGGTAGAGATTCCTGGGTTTATTTAAGGACGGCACAATTCACCTCCCGTCCCTCCCATGCCGACCAGTTGCATATGGATCTGTGGTGGCGCAGCCTGAACGTGGCCCAGGATGCCGGGACGTATCTGTACAACGCCGATCCTCCCTGGGATAACTGCCTGACCGCCGCACAGATACATAACACCGTCACAGTCAACGGTCGCGACCAGTTCACACGCGCCGGCCGATTCCTTTATCTTGACTGGTTCAATGCTTACCGGCGCGGCATTTTGGAAGCTGATCCGGCCATCCTCCAGCGCATCCGCGGCCGCCATTGGGGTTACTGGAGGATGGGCGTCCGGCATGCACGTACCGTGACTGCCTATTCTGACGGTCACTGGCACGTCCGGGATGAAATGTTGCCCTTGCGAATGCCCTGGAATAAACGGCCGATTACCTACCGGCTGCACTGGTTGTTGCCAGACTGGAAGTGGGAAGCCAGTATGCGAGAATCGATTTTCGAAATTCGTCTAAATTCACCCTTTGGGCAGATAACTCTTGCCATCAGGGATGGATCCCAGATGATTAATAATGAATCCCGGATTACACTCGTTCGGGCGGGCGAAATGGTTCTTAATTCCGGGCCTGGCGGGTTAAAGTCCCAGGCAGAGATGACAATCAGAGGCTGGGTTTCGCCCACTTATGGTGTCAAAGTCCCGGCCCTTTCGCTGGCTATTGAATCAAAATCAGCAAATGATGTACAATTCACCAGTGAGTTTGTTTTTCCGATATGAGCTACCGGGCTGCCATTATCCTCCTGCAAGACGGCCAGATCGCTCTGATTGAACGTCACCGAGCTGGTCAGCACTATTTCACCTTTCCGGGCGGTCACGTGGAACCCGGCGAGACACCCGAACAGGCGGCCTTGCGCGAGACCAAAGAAGAGCTTGGGTTGGATGTAACCATCCAGCGGCTGGTGGCAGAGATCTGGTGGCACGAACGGCCGCAGTTTTACTATCTGGTGGAGGCAGCCAGCGGCGACTTTGGATCCGGGACAGGCGAAGAAATGCACAACCTAATCCCGGAGAAAGGCATTTACCTACCCACCTGGATACCGGTCCGGGATTTGCTCGACCTGCCGGTTTTACCGCGCTCGTTGGCAAGAATGGTGATGCAAGCGCAATCCACTGGCTGGCCGGACCCGGCACCTGTCATCCACGACGAAGAATAATATGCATATTCTATTAATCCACCAGGCTTTCGCCGGACTCGACGAGCCAGGCGGGACACGTCATCATGAATTGGCACGCTGCCTGGCCGAGCGCGGCCACAAGATGACAATCATCGCCAGCCCGGTGAGTTATCTGACGGGTGCGTCTGTCCGTCTCCCCCCGGCTTCGGAGAAAAGGGGGGGAGAGCCAGAGGGAGTAAGGGTTATTCGCGCCTATACCTACCAGGCCCTGCATAAATCATTTATCCATCGTGTTTTCTCTTTTTTTACGTTCATGACAGCTTCGTTTTTCGCAGGTCTGGGCGTGAAAAATGTGGACCTGGTTTGGGGCACCTCACCACCCATCTTTCAAGGTGTAACAGCCTGGCTGTTGGCACGCTTGAAGCGTGTGCCGTTTCTGTTTGAAGTGCGTGATTTGTGGCCGACTTTTGCCATTGCTGTCGGGGTACTTAAAAACCCCACGTTGATAAAAATGTCGTTTTGGCTAGAACGTTTCCTTTATAGCCACGCTGACCAGGTAATGGTCAACAGCCCCGGCTATTTTGCCCACGTGAGCGGGCGTGGTGCGAAGCGGGTGGAACTTGTCCCGAATGGTGCAGATCCGCAGATGTTCGATCCGTCCGATCAGGGCGTCCGCTTCCGCTCTGCCAACCGGCTGGCAGATAAATTCGTGGTCCTGTATGCCGGTGCGCATGGCATGTCGAACGATTTAAGCCTTGCGCTGGAAGCGGCAAAATTGCTGCAAAACACACCGGCCGCAGTTGAAGTCGTGATCACCTTCCTGGGTGATGGAAAGGAAAAGCCCGCTTTGCAGAAACAAGCCACTGACATGGGCCTGACTAACGTACTTTTTCTGCCTCCTGTCCCCAAGGCGGAGATGGCCGCAGCCCTGGCCGGAGCGGACGCCTGCCTTGCCATCCTCAAGCCGATTGAGGAATATAAAACCACATATCCGAATAAAGTCTTTGACTATATGGCTGCCGGGCGTCCAGTGGTATTGGCGATTGACGGAGTTATTCGCCAGGTGGTCGAAGCCGCCCACTGCGGCGTATTCGCCCAGCCGGGTGATCCGGCCTCGCTGGCGCGGGCGATCCGCCAATTGGCCGCTGACAAAACTGCCTCCCGCCAAATGGGTTTGGCAGGACGTAAGTATCTCGAGCAATATTTCAGCCGTTCCGCTGAGGCGGAGAAATTGGCCGGGATTATGGAAGACATGCAAAGCCGTCTACGGAAAAAGGAAAATTAATATGACAATGACTGAACGTGTTCGTACTCTACGCAAAGAATCCCTGGAAGCCCGGGAGACTCTCTCTGCCGAACGGGCCGTTTTGATGACGGAGTTCTACCAGCAGAACCTGGGTCTGATCTCCGCGCCGATGCGGCGCGCTCTGGCCTTCGAATACCTGATGGAACACAAATCCATTTACATCGGTGCAGGTGAACTTATTGTTGGAGAAAAGGGGCCGGGCCCCAAGCTTTCGCCCACATATCCCGAATTATGCTGCCATAGCTTGCAAGACCTGGATATCCTTGATACACGCGAGAAAACCTCTTTTAGTGTCAGTCCGGCTACCCGGAAAGTATATGAGGAAACCGTCATTCCGTTCTGGCAGGGCAAATCCATGCGCGACCAGCTTTTCAGAGAGATGACGGAGGAATGGAAGACCGCCTATGATGCCGGCATCTTTACCGAATTCATGGAGCAGCGTTCCCCCGGTCATACCGTCCTGGACGACAAGATCTATCATAAAGGGATGCTGGATTTCCAGCAGGATATCCAACGCAGCCTGGAAAACCTGGATCCTTTGAATGACCCGCAGGCATATGACAAGGAACAGGAACTGCGGGCAATGGCGACATGTGCCACCGCGCTGGTCCGGTTTGCGGAACGGCACGCCGAGGAAGCGCTCAGCCTGGCAGCTCGGGAAGAGGATCAGCAACGCAAAGCCGAGTTAGCACACATTGCCGAAGTATGCCAACATGTCCCCGCCTATGCGCCGCGTGATTTCTGGGAAGCCCTGCAATATTACTGGTTTGTTCACCTGGGTGTGACCAGCGAGTTAAACACCTGGGACTCGTTCTGCCCCGGTCACCTCGACCGGCATCTCCAGCCATTTTTCGAAAATGGTCTGGCCGCTGGAACTCTTTCCGAGTCCCGGGCAGTGGAATTGCTGCAGTGTCTGTGGATCAAGTTCAACAACCAGCCCGCGCCACCCAAGGTAGGGGTGACCGCAGCCGAGAGCGGCACCTACACCGACTTTGCCCAGATCAATAACGGAGGTATCAACGCGGATGGCTCGGATGGTGTCAATGCTGTTACCTACCTGATCCTGGATGTGATCGAAGAGATGCGTCTGTTGCAGCCCTCCTCCTCCATTCAGGTCAGCAAGAAAAATCCGGACCGTTTTGTCAAACGAGCCGCGCAGATCATCCGAACCGGGTTTGGGCAGCCGTCGGTCTTCAATGCCGACCTGATTGTCCAGGAACTTGTTCGCCAGGGCAAGAACGTGGCGGATGCCCGCAACGGCGGGACGAGTGGTTGTGTAGAAACAGGCGCCTTCGGCAAGGAAGCCTACATCCTGACCGGCTATTTCAACCTGCCCAAAATTCTCGAACTGACCTTGAATAACGGCCTCGATCCGCGCACCGGTCATCGACTTGGCTTGCAGACCGGCGACCCGGTAAGGTTCGAATCTTTCGAGGAATTCTATGCCGCCTACGAAAAACAATTGCAACATTTCATCAATATCAAGATACGCGGAAACAATTTTGTTGAACGCTTATATGCCAGCCAGATGCCTGCTCCCTTCCTTTCATTGTTAATTGACGACTGTATCCTCACAGGCAGGGATTATCATGCTGGCGGAGCGCGCTACAATTCATCTTATATTCAGGGGGTGGGACTGGGCACCCTGACGGATGCCATGACCGCCATCCAATACCATATCTATGATAAAAAGACCTTCAGCATGCAGACATTGCTGGCTGCCCTCCAGAGCGATTTCTTGGGCCAGGAAAGCCTACGGCAACTGTTGCTCAATAAAACGCCTCGCTATGGGAATGATGACGATTATGCCGACCGCATCATGGTCAGGTTGTTCAATTCCTATTTCAACTTCATTGATGGACGCCCAAACACGCGCGGTGGTGCCTACCACATCAATCTCCTGCCTACCACCTGTCACATCTATTTTGGTTCGGTCATCGCGGCTACGCCGGAAGGGCGGCATGCTTGGCAACCACTATCGGAGGGTGTTTCTCCTGTCCAGGGTGCGGACCGGCATGGGCCAACGGCAGTGCTCCGTTCCGTTGCCAAGATGGACCATGCCCGCACCGGCGGTACACTGCTCAACCAGAAGTTCAGCCCACAGGCCTTGCGGGACGACCAGGGACTGGACAAGCTCGTGCAGCTCATCCGCACTTATTTCCGCTTGGACGGTCATCACATCCAGTTCAATGTGGTGGATGCCGCCACACTCCGGGCTGCCCAGGACCATCCCGAGCAGCATCGCGATTTGATTGTGCGTGTAGCCGGTTATTCAGACTATTTCTGCGACCTGAGCCGGGCATTGCAAGACGAGATCATCACCCGTACCGAGTACCAGGGATTTTAACGGAGTTGGGAAATGAAAAAGTTCGCATTCCGCATATGGGCCGCCCGCTTGCTGATTGCTGTGGTTGTGGCTTGGAACCTGGAATGTGCGCTGGTCTTTTGGCTCAACCCGGGCGGGTTTGCTACGGGCTTCGAACTGGCCGGTATCCCAGGTGCTGTAGCTGTGCGCGGTTTCGCCGTCCTGTTCGTGATGTGGAATATCCCTTACCTGCCGGCACTCTGGCATCCGCAGCGCAACCGGCTCTCGTTATGGGAGGCGTTGGTTATGCAAACCATTGGAGTGCTCGGGGAGAGTTATATTCTTTTTTCACTCCCGCCTGGGCATTTGATTTTGCACATTTCCCTGCTTCGTTTTATTACCTTTGATGCTTCCGGTGTGGTTGCGTTGCTGGGAGCGTTGTTGTTGGCGCATAAATAACCGTTGGCCTGCCACCGGAAAGGGGGGTTTGATACTTCATGGCAACGATCTTGCCAACTCGAAAAAACCGCCGAACCATGTATCATGCGTATATGTAAGGATAGGAAACATAAGCTGGTCGATGCCTTCGACCGTTTCTATCATTATGATGGTATTAAATTAATGAAATTGTCCTTTCTTGATTATTAATCTCTTTCCACCTGGCCGCGCGGACGTGGATCGCGTACCAGCCAGAAGAGCAATACCGCGGTGACCAGTCCGCCGATTGCCGAGATCATGAAGGTGGTTTGGAAGCCGGCTGTCTCGGCAATCCAACCGCCGATTAGCGGAGCGATGATTGTGAATGGAGCCACCAACGTGTTCGATAACCCGATATAGGTTGGTCTGGTTTCTTCGTTGCCAAACTCCACCGTGATGGCCATGCCTATCGTCCAGATGGCCACATTCGCCAGACCGTTCAAAATAAAGACCGGGTATAACCAGCCGATGGATGGAGCGCCCCAAGCGATCAGAGAACTTAAAGCTACCGCCACCGACCCGGCGATCAACATGGCGCGGTGACCGAAGCGGTCACCCATCCACCCCATGACGGCATTGGCGATTGTCGATGAGATCATCAGTGCGGCGGTCAGGAATCCGGCAGTCAGGTCACTCATCCCAAAATGGAGCAGACCATAGATGATATAGAAGGCAAAGCCCATCGAGGCAAGTTGGGAAAGCGCGCGGATGATCAGGTACGCTGTGAAGTTTTTATCACGGCGCAGGAGTTCGAGTCCGCCTTTCCATGGGGAAGGTTGGCGTTCCGGGATGGTTTTTTCGGTATCCATCGGCTCGCGCGTCAGGCCAATGGATATATATGAAAGTATTAGCCCTCCCACAGTCAAAAGAAAGCATAGCGTGAAGTTGAAGGGAGCATGAATCCTGTCAAGGATGTACCCAGCCGCAATCGCTGCGATGCTCATCAGCACGTTCGCGATCGCTGCCTGGGCGCCAAAAAAGGTACCGCGCCAGTCGGACGGGATGATCTTGGCGATCATGCTCTGCCAGGCGTTGGCAGTAAAACCAGCTCCCAATCCCTGCCAGACCAGCAACGCGAAAGTAAGTACCAGGGCAAGCCTGTTTCCCAGCGTGCCCAGGAATAGCGCCACCAGTGCCAGTCCCAGGAAGGGCAGGCGTTCTTGGATGGTCATGAGCATCACCATTGGTTTGTAGCGGCGCAGGCGGGAAACCGAATTTGCCATGAACAACTGCGGCAACTGCCAGCCGACAGCATGGATGGAGGGGATGAGCCCAATCAACAACGCTGAAGTGGTCATGTGGCTGACGAAGAGCGGGACGATGGTGCCAAGCGAGCCAAAGCCCCAGCCCAACCCAAAGAAGCCGCCATCCATCATGTTGACAGCCAGGTTAAGGCGCAGGTGCTTGTGGATGGATTCTTCCAGGGTCGGCATGCCGTCCATTTTACCACCCGGGATTTTCTTATGGCGTTGAGGCGGCCTTTCAAACCTGCCACTTGATAAATTCACTACCGGATATAAAATAAAAGCGAAGGGTTTAAACAAAATATGATTGCGGATTCTTTTTGGAAACGGATGAAAGCCATTCAGCGCGTCCACCTGCGGCTGTACGCCAGTGGCAGGGGCTGGATAGTGGGACGATTCATCCTGCTTCTGACGCACACCGGACGGAAATCCGGAATTCGTTACGCGACACCGCTCCAGTACGAAAAGATCGATGGGGCTTAATGAGTCGGTGCAGGGCGTGGCCCAGGTGCAGACTGGTTCCGCAACATCCTGGCCAACCCGCTGGTGCATGTCCAGGTTTCCCACTTTGAGTTCGATTGTCAAGCGGAACCTGTAACCGACTCAGACCTGGTTGCGGATTTTCTGGAATACCGCCGCAAGCACCATCCGTTCATGTTCGGCTTGATAATGAAATTCGCCCACGGATTGCCGATGCATCCCAGCCGGGCTCAATTCCTGGAGATGAGCCGATCCACTCCATTGGTACTCCTGCGTCCGCCTATTGACAGGACCCCGAAGTAGAACCTGTAGCTCGAAGTGGCACGCGTACCACGAAGAGGCATGATAAAATAAAAAAATGATTTCAGGATAATTTCGTTAGATCGCGAAACTGGAGGTACGACTTTTGTCTGTCTGACAAAACCGCTGCCAAAGTATTTATAAGTAATGATTTTGCAAAAATGGCAAACGTAACCCTGGATATTGAAGCCGAACTGCAGAATGCTGAACGTGCCCGCCTGGCTGGAAATGAGGGCCGGGCGCGGGTCTGTGCCCGCCGGGCAGCCGGCATTGCCGCCCGGGTCTTTCTGACCCGGCACGCCCACCGGCTCCGGGACAGAAGCGCATATACCGCTCTCCAGGCGCTGGCAGAGTTTCCCGGCCTGGCTCCGGACCTGCGGGCTGCCACACTACACCTGGTTACACGCGTTACCGAGGAATTCACGCTGCCAATGGATGCCGATCTTATCGCCGATGCACGTAAACTGATAGGAGGATTGGATTGAGCGATATAACTGAAATCACATTGTATGGTAATACCTGGTGCGGAGGTTCCCGCCGGGCTCGTCTCTTGTTCGACCAGCATCATATCCCTTATCGCTGGGTTGATATTGATAAGGACGAGAAAGCCGCCAAATATGTTGAAAGTCTCAACCATGGCAACCGCAGTGTCCCGACCATTGTCTGGCCGGATGGTTCCTCGCTGACAGAGCCTTCGAGTGACGACCTTGCCAAAAAACTCGGCATCGAACTGTAGCAGAGAGAAACTAATAACAACAAAGTCCGGATATATCTCTCCGGACTTTCTTTGTTACCGATACTGATTTATAGCCACCGATTTACGAATAATATTTTAAGAATTACGTCTTACTTCATTCAGGCCGCGCGTTTCTTCCCTGAAAGCGCCAGCAATGCCCTCATCACCATTGCCAACAGCACTGCCAGGGACACGAAACCGGCGATCAACATCGCAAGAATATGCCAGTTGGCAACGGTATAAGCCAAACCAGTCTGGTTCCCGGCCTGGATGCGTTGACCGAGACCATGCACGAATTCCTGGCGAGGTGCAACCGGTTTTAATGCACCGGATAACCGGTTTTCCATGGAAGAAATTCTTGCCATTGAGGCATCTGGAAGATTTTTTCCCTTACCCATGATTTAGCCTCCCGCTGGATAAACAATCAAGCCAACCGTTCCCGGCCCCAGATTGGCAGCTACAGCGATGGATAATTCAGTCAAGATAAGCTGCTTGCAATTAAAAATTTTCCTGGCTCTTTCCAACATACCTTGGGCGGAGGGCAGGTCGCGTGCATGCACTGCCGCTACATTGACCTCTTCCTGCGCGAATTGGGCATGCAATATATCCAACACCCGGTCAAGCGCCTTGCGGCGGGTCCGCACCCGCTCTGCCACACCCAGAAGTCCTTCCCGCAGGACAATAATAGGCTTGACGTTGAGAGCGGAAGCCAGGGCCGCCTGGAGAGTACCAACACGGCCGCTCATTCGAGCATAATCGAGTTTGTCCACAGTAAGCACAATTTGAACTTCCCGACGAATCCGGGTCATCCGCTCGATAATCTGCTGAGAGGCGGCTCCAGTGCGCTCCATCAAACGGGCCTCGCGGCACATCATACCCAATGCTGCCGAGCCGGCGCCTGAATCGAAAGGAACAATATTAAACTTGTCGCCCAGTTCGCGCGTCGCTGTCACTGCCGATTCAAAAGTTCCGGATAACTTGCTGGTCACATGCAAGGAAAGGATAGTGTCACCCGCTTTCGCCACGCTCTCGTAAAATTTTTTGAATTGGAATGGTGAAGGCTGGGAAGTCTTCGGAATCTTTCCACTCTCTTCCACCAACCGGTAGAAATCTTCATTGGTCAAATCGACTCCTTGCAGGTAAGTCCTTTCTCCAAATTGCATGTTGATCGGTATAACCTGAATATCGTATTCTTCTTCCCATCCAACGGGCATATCGGCTGCCCCGTCGGTCACAATCCGTAACATGGGCTAATCTCCTTCCAAATCCATACCTTCCAATTCATCTCGTAATGCTAAGAGAGTCCGGTGGTAAAGACTCTTCACCGCACCCTCGCTCCGGTTCATGGTCTGGCCGATCTCGGCATTCGACATGTGTTCGACGAATTTTAAGATCAGCAAATGTTGGCGTTCCGGCGGCAGGTGGCGGATCAGTTTCAGGAGCGCCTCGCGATCCTGGCCCTGGATCAAGGCTACTTCGGGTGGCTCGCCCTTGTAATGGAGGGTGGGAGCATCGTCCAGCGGGATCTCCTGGTGGCGGCTGCGGTCGCGGTGCCAGTTGGCGATTAGATTATGGGCAATCCTATACAACCAGGCCGAGAATGGGACGCCCCGGTCGGTGTAGCTCTGGACATGGTTCAAGGCGCGATAAAAAACACGGGCGGTAAGGTCTTCGGCGTCATGGACGTTGCCTGTACGATAGTAGACGTAGTTAAATATCCGCTCTACATACTGCTCGTACAATGCCCCGAAAGCCTCCCGGTCGCCTTGGGCGGCCCGGGACAGGAAATCCTTATCTTCAAACTCCGGCACTTGGTTCACCTTACCGGAGGGGTCTACATACCATAACCCCGCCGGGTTTCAGAGGTTTCTTGATACATCATAATCTTTTCCAGACAAAGTATATCATGATTGAATTGTGCTATAATTTGGGCCCCGGGTAATCCCCGTGAGGGGAAAGGCCCCGTGAGGGGATGACAGGCTTCGACGGAAGAGGCTGGTCCCGGAATGCGAGCCGAGAGGCGCCGAACTCGTAAAATCAGTGCAAACAATCAAGTGCCAATAACACTTCCTATGCTGCTATGCCCCTTGCTGCATAAGCGAGCTGCTGATCAGCCGGTCTCCTAGACGAGGCCGCGTCCACCCTTACCGTTCTCCATCCGGTCAAGGGATTGGGCGACACAAAGGTGGAGTGCCGCGCATGATGCTGCTGATTGCGCGAAAGCGGGCTTTCGGGCCCAAGCGGCTGGCCGCAGGTCAATTTTGCCGGTTGAGTGACCTGTGGCGACATGCCCAACCGGCTACGCTCGTAGATTTCCGAGGGTCGAGTCTTTCGGACGCGGGTTCGATTCCCGCCATCTCCACCTACAGACTTCCGAAGTCTTTAAGACTTCGGAAGTCTTGATTTTCGCCTGTTACCTGTTTACCTCATCCTCCGCCCAATTGGACGGAATGGACGCGATGTAATTGAATATCCTTTCGTAATCCTCTTCGTTTCGGATGATATGTTCGTAATAATTGCGTTGTCAGACTGGTGCGCGAGTGGCGATTTCAAGTATGTTTATCCGTTTGGTGGCTGATGATTTGAATCCAGCTATAGGCGCTCCCAAGCTTTTGGACGTCGGGCCATTTGGATAACGGGATTTTTTATGTTGGGGTCGGGGTGACCGGCCGGTCGCCCCTATGGTATTATCATTAATAAACACAATTCCTTGGATATGGTTGGGCATGATCATAAATGCATCCAATGCAATTTCACATCGAATTTTCGCCGACTGCGACCATTCTTCTTTGACGATTTCTTCGGAAGGATTTAATCGCATTTCTCCATTCACTATCTCCCCAAACAAGCATTCCCACCCCAGGGTTACTATCGTGACATAATACCCGCCTGCCTGCGAGTAATCATATCCTTGCATGCGGATATTTTTTCAAACATATTTTACCGGGAGCGTCACGCCGCGATAGAAACACTATCTCCGGAGCAGACCACATCATACAGGATTATTCAACTTCACGCGCCAATAATATAATTTCTATACACTGTTAACGTTTTTCTTGCACCCATGCAGTATCCTTACACCAACAGAAATCTTGCGCGCATTATGGATGCGCAAAATTACTAAAGGAGATTTGCCATGGGAAAAATCATCGGAATTGACCTGGGGACCACCAACAGTGTGGTGGCCGTCATGGAAGGCGGCCAGTCCACCGTCATCACCACTGCCGAAGGTGGGCGGCTCTGCCCATCCGTGGTGGCTTTCACCAAGAATAACGAACGCATGGTTGGTCAGACTGCCAAGCGGCAGGCTGTCATTAATTCGGAAAATACCATTTTTTCCATCAAACGTTTCATGGGCCGCCGCTTTGAAGAAGTCGAGACCGAGCGCAAGATGGTGCCATATGCCGTCGTCGCCGGGCCCTCTGACGAAGCCCGTGTAAAAATTCCCATCACCGACCGCGAGTACTCCCCGCAGGAAATATCGGCCATGATCCTGGCCAAGCTCAAGGCGGATGCGGAAGCTTACCTTGGTCAGCCGGTTACTGAAGCCGTCATTACCGTCCCGGCCTATTTCAATGACAGCCAGCGCCAGGCCACCAAGGATGCCGGCAAGATCGCCGGGCTGGACGTCAAACGCATCATCAATGAGCCGACCGCTTCAGCATTGGCTTACGGTCTGGATAAAAAGAAGAACGAGACCATCCTGGTCTTTGACCTGGGCGGTGGTACCTTCGACGTATCCATTCTGGATGTCGGCGAAGGCGTCATCGAGGTTAAATCCACCAACGGTGATACCCACCTGGGTGGTGATGACTGGGACCAACGTGTCGTCAACTGGGCGGCGGATGAATTCAAGAAGCAGGAAGGCATTGACCTGCGCCAGGACCGTCAGGCCCTCCAGCGCCTGCGCGAAGCCGCCGAGAAGGCCAAGATCGAACTCTCCAGCATGATGGAAACCGAAATTAACCTGCCTTACATCACAGCAGATGCCAATGGTCCCAAGCACCTCGTGCTCAAACTGACGCGTGCCAAATTCGAGCAGATGACGGATGATCTGCTGGCCCGTTGCCGGCATCCTTTTGAGAACGCTTTGAAAGATGCCAACCTGAAAGCCTCCGACCTGAACGAGGTTGTGCTGGTGGGCGGCTCCAGCCGCATGCCGATGGTGCAGGATTTGGTGCGCACGTTGACCGATGGCAAGGAACCCAACAAAGGCGTCAACCCCGACGAAGTTGTGGCGGTTGGCGCGGCCATCCAGGCCGGTGTGCTGGGCGGCGAAGTAAAGGACATCCTCCTGCTCGACGTGACCCCGCTCTCATTGGGAGTGGAAACCATGGGCAGCGTGATGACCAAGATGATCGAGCGCAATACCACCATCCCGGTCCGCAAGACCGAGGTGTATTCCACTGCAGCCGACGGTCAGACCGCCGTGGATATTCACATATTGCAAGGCGAACGCCCCATGGCGTCTGACAACATGTCGCTCGGTCGCTTCCGTCTGGATGGCATTCCGCCTGCCCCGCGCGGCATTCCGCAGGTCGAAGTCACCTTCGACATCGATGCCAATGGCATTCTCAACGTAACCGCCAAAGACAAGGCCACCGGCAAGGAACAGAAAATTACCGTCACCGCCTCCACCAATCTGAACAAGGACGATATTGCCCGAAAGGTCGAGGAGGCCAAGAAATACGAGGCTGATGACAAAAAGCGCCGGGAGATCATTGATGCGCGCAACAACGCCGATAACCTGGTCTACCAGACCGAAAAATCGTTGCGTGAACTGGGTGAGAAGGTCTCCTCCGAGGAACGCGGCAAGATCGAAGGCAAGATCAACGATCTCAAGCAGGCAGCCCAGGGCGATGATCTGAACCACATCAAGAAGGCCACTGACGAGCTCCAGAACATGTTCTATGCCTTGAGCCAGCAGATGTATGCCCAGGAACAGAAACCGCCTGAAGGCGGCCCCGGCCCGTCCGGCCCGGGCCCGCAGACGCCCCCCTCCACAGGCAATGACGGTGACGTGATCGACGGCGAAGTCCGCGACGCTTAACCCCCAGATGCCGCATCACGGGCGACCAGTTTTTTGGACTGGTCGCCCGTTCATTTAATTCTCATTTTGTTCTTATTTACATGCTATTCTGGAAAGCAGTATAATCCTGCCCATGTTGAAAAGAATTCCCCGAGCTATCCGAATCCTGCTTGGTCTGGTAGTACTGGTGCTCCTCGCCATTGGCCTGTATTTCGTTCCACCGGTTCATTCCAGGTTGGCCTGGCGTTTGAATAATCTACGGGAAAGTGTGATTTATTTTTTCCACCCACCCCAGGATGTAACTTTCCAGCCTTCCGGACAATCGCAGTCCACACCCACACTTGGGACAGACCTGACGCTTACTGCATCCTTTACTGCCCCTGCCACACCCACTCCGCCCCCGACGGATATGGCTACTTCTACGCCTACAATCACCTCTACGCCCATTCCAGGTTCTGTCATCCTGGCTAATGTTCCTTTTGTGGACCAGATGGGCCGCTATAATTATTGCGGACCGGCCAACCTGACCATGGCGCTCGAGTATTGGGGCTGGAAAGGTGATCCCACTTCTTTACTTGCTCCGCGTGACCAGGTCGCAGCGGTCATCAAACCGGGCGAGGACAATCCCAATTTGAACTTTGTTGATCGCGGCCAGTCGGACGTAAACGTTATGCCTTATGAGATGGTGGATTTTGTAAATCAACATACCAATTTCAAAGCTTTATTCCGTTATGGCGGCGACCCGGATCTGCTCAAGCGTTTGATTGCGGCCGGTTTCCCGGTCATTACGGAAAAGGGCATTTATGAACCTCTTCTGCCGGAGAATACCGTCCAGTGGGGCGGTCATTATGCCTTGACTACCGGTTATGACGACGTGAATAAGGACTTTGTCTGGCAGGATTCTTATATACCATTGCCGACATCGGTCGGAAAAAACACCAAGACCTCTTATGACGATTATCTCTCGGGCTGGCGCTCCTTCGACTATCTTTTCATCGTAGTCTATCCTGCCGATCATGAAACGCAGCTTGACCAGGTGCTTGGCCCGTGGGTTGATCAATATTGGGCCGCCCAGAATGCCCTGGATATTTCCAACCAGGAAATCCAGAGCAATACCCTCACCGGCAATGACCTGTTCTTTGCCATGTTCAACCAGGTCACCAGTGAGGTTAACCTGCAGAACCCGGACTACGGTCCCGCTGCGGCTGCCTACGATCAGGCCAATGCCTACTATAACAGCCAGCTCATTCAAAGTGATAAGGCTGCTAATCAGCCACTCCCCTATCGTATCATGTGGTATGAGACCGGTCCCTATTATGCCTATTACTACACTGGTCGCTATCAGGATGTCATCAACTTGGCGGAAGTAAATTTAAATAAAATTATGGCCACCCGCTCGCTTGAAGAGAGCTGGTTTTGGGAGGCCCGGGCCGAATATGCCCTGGGCAACTATGATACTGCTTATGCAGACATGCGCAAGGCGCTCTACTACCATCCCGGTTTCCAGCCCGCCCTGGACATGTTTTCACTCTGGGGGGTTAGTCCCTAGTCGAATAGTCAAATAGTTATTTAGTTCTTGAGTTTATTTAACTATTAGATAATCAGACTATCAGGTCATGAGACTCTTACATTTTGCCGACGCCCATATCGACATGGCCAACTATGGCCGCCACGACCCTGAAACCGGCCTGCCGTTGCGCGTGCTGGATTTCCTCAAATCCCTCGATACCATCATAAACACAGCCATCGCAGAGAAAGTTGATCTGGTCATTTTTGCCGGGGATGCCTATAAGGACCGTTCTCCTGCGCCCACTTTTCAACGTGAATGGGGCCGGCGCATCATCCGCCTCTCGCAGGCTGGTATCCGTACCCTGCTGCTGGTTGGCAACCATGACCTTTCCCCGGCCATCGGGCGGGCCAATGCCATCCAGGAATTCGATACCCTGGCTGTTCCTTATGTAACCGTGCTATCCAAACCCCAATTTCTTTCTGCCCAAGAGCTTGGATTGCCTGTCCAGGTTATTGCCATCCCGTGGGTCGCACGCTCCGGATTGGTGGCAGCTACTGATACCAGCCCGGCGGATAGCACCGAGGTATTTACAAACATCGAAGAACGCCTGACCGACCTGGTGGAAGGCTGGTTGGAACAGGCCGACCCGATTCTCCCAACCATCCTGACCGCACACGCTTCTCTGCAGGGTGCGAAGTACGGTTCCGAACGGACCGTCATGCTTGGAGCTGACCTGGTTCTACCCGGCTCGCTGGTACGGGATGGCCGGCTGGATTACGTGGCGCTGGGCCATATCCACAAGCCGCAGGACCTGAACGAGAACGCCCACCCGCCCGTTATCTATCCCGGCTCGATCGAACGTGTCGATTTTGGTGAGGCCGGGGACGACAAATTCTTTATTATCGCCGAGGTCGAAAAAGGCCACACACAGGTCGAGTGGCGCCAATTGACCGGTGTCCGCCCCTTCATTGACCGGTATATCCAGCTTGAGTCACCCGAGGATGTCACCGTTGCCCTCGAACGGACATTACCCCTGCCCGAACGATTGGCCGGCGCCATCCTGCGTCTTACCGTGGATTATCCGCGCGAGTGGGATCCGCTTATCGACGAACCGGCCCTGCGTCGGTATGCCCAGGCTGCTTTTGAGTTTCATCTCATTAAGCGCCCACAGATCGAGTCCCGTATCCGCCTGCCAGCCGACCAGACCTTAAGCAGCCTGAGCCCGCTTGAGTTGCTCGAGCAGTACTGGCGTGCCAGCAAGGCCGACGATATCGGAATGCTCCAAAGACTGGCCAGAGAAATTATCGAAGAGGATCTGTAGGGCCGGATTTCATCCGGCCAATTTCACCCGTTTCTTTTTTTCCTCCCCCCATTTTGGCGACGCTGTTCTCTCCTGCGGTTGCTTGATTTTCGAGCAGGCCCGCCAGGGCCTTTAGGCTGAGATCTGGACGATTTTTGCGGGGGGGGACGCGCCGGCAGGCCCGCTTTCGCCGCTGGCACTGCATTGCCATGTCGATTGGGGCATCCCGGATTTCCACGATCTGGTGGCTGCCCGCCGTGAAGGAGACTTGGTGGCAGCCGCCATCGTAGAAGCGGAGATCACCCATTTCGGCCTGCCCGATTGCATCTACCGTCGCTCTGCGGATGGGGAACCTTTGTATCCCGATAAAGTCTTCCTCCCTTTCCATCCTTTCGACCAGGTCTTGGCTGCCGATATTGCTGCCGCCCTGGCGACTGAACTCGCACCGCAGGATATACTGGTTACCCCGTTGGCGATCGGTGATCATGTTGACCACCGCCTGGTGCGCCTGGCGGCGGAACGGCTGGAATGCCCGCTGCGCTATTATGCTGATATCCCATACTTATTCCGCCATCCTGAAACGCTTCTTCCAGCCACCCTCGGGATGGAATCGGATTTGTATCCTGTTTCAGAGGCAGGCTTGCGCGCCTGGATAACTGTCTCGGCTGCTTATCTGACCCAAATGGTCATGGTCTTTGAGAAAGATACAAATATGCGCACCTCGCTGCGTGCAGATTGGGAAACCCGGTATGGAATATGCTTGACCCATTACAAATTTTCCTAACCGAGCATATAATCAGGAGCGATGGAATTGGCTTTTGTTAATCGAGCAGAAGTTCTGGGAGTGTCCGGCGGAGTAAATTTGCTCCATAATCCCGGTTTTTTCTATCACCACGCCGACACATTTAAGGCATGTATCGGAATGCATGTTTTCGATGCAAGGAGTTCCTCGTGACTGCTCAAGACCTGCTGGATGCCCTCGAAAAAGCCCGGAATGAGTCAAACCTGGATTACGTGGCGCTTTGGGCTTTATCCAAATACCTGCATGGAGCCTGGACAAACTCCCTTGCCAGGGATTTACGTGCGTATGATTTGGGCAAAGCATTAAGTGATTTTTTTGTTGATCTTTCCATTCATCGGCTGCCCGAAAAAGTAACTAATCAAACACTGCAGATCGAACAGCATCTGTTGGAATTTTATGGCGTGACCGGGGGCGGCCTTTCACAGTTTTGGACGCGCTGTATGGAGATTTGGGGCATCACCCTGGAGCCGTACCCTGCTTATGCCAGCGAGGTAAATAAATATTTCGACCTGCTTCTGCAATCAAGCCTGCAAGGAAAACGCAGCAACATTGCAAGTGCTCAGATTAAACCACCCGTGGAGTCATTTGAAGAAGTGCGCGAGGCACCTGCCCCAGCACCCACCAACGACGGGTTTGCGCCAGAGATTCACTCTGTTCCTCCCGTCTCATCCGCGCCGATTGCTTATGGCTCGCCTTTTGAGTCTCCCGCATCCGTTGCAGCTTCTCAGATTAAGAAACCGGAACAGGCGGATTTTACGGTTCCTGCCGTAAACGAAACCGGGCCTGTGACCCCCGATCTGATACCCACACCTGAAGACGAACCGGAACCCCTCCCTAAAAATGCTTATCTCGTCCTGCAAGGTACCCGGGTCATCCCTCTTAACCAGCCCTTTATAAAAATTGGCCGCCAGTTGGATAATAATATTATTCTTGAAGACCCGCGCGTTTCGCGCTCCCACGCACAAATAAAACTTGTCAATGATCGCTTTGTGATTTTCGATATGAACTCGACCGGGGGAACTTTCGTCAATGGCCGGCCCACCAGCCAATCGGTTCTTTATCCGGGCGATGCAGTATCATTTGCAGGAGTTGTCTTCATTTTTTCCCAGGAGATGTCTGCCAGACCGGCTAATTTGAAAATCTTTGAGCTGGGCAGCCCCTTTGCTGCAGACCGGCCGGCGGCTGTCATTCACCAGGAAGAGATATGGGCGGCAAAGAAGATTCGACCAAACGACCTGCCCGATTTGCCAGAAACGGGACCATTCGAATAGATCTTATTGGAACCACATCATCAGCCCGCACAGCAGCGCCAGCATGACCGCTGGTTCGACAATTGCCTGGCGGAAAGGATGCCCGTCGGCCAGGCTGACTGCCAAAGCAGTCAGGGCGTATAATGGGCCGAGTAATGCCAGCCCAAACCGGACAGGCGTCAATGGCATGTAATACAGGGCGGCCCCTAGTTGCACGATGATCACGGCAATGGCGATTGCCCAGGCAGTCTCCCAGCGCTCGTTCAACCGCAGGTGCAAGGTTCGTAGGGCCACCAGGCCTCCTCCCAGGAAGAGTGCCGGGGTCACCAGGATCAAGCGCGCATTCGAAGCTTTCAGAGCGATCGCCAGGATTAAAAAGATAACAAAAGCCAGCACCGTCAAAATGGCTGTCGCGAATGGGTAACGCGAGTCGGCTGGGTCCACGGCGACAAATTCGGCGAAGAAAACTGCCAGGAGGATTGCCGCGCCCAGGCCGAATCCCAGCCACCAGACAGCTGTCGGAGGTAGCGTGTACAGGGACACACCAATAACGAGCACGGTCAACATAGGGAGCAGCCAGTGCTCGCGCGTTTCGCCTTTTTCGAGCGATGGGTGCGTTCGCAACAGCCAATCCACGCCGGCCGCGGCCAATCCGGCTGCCAGAAGCACGATCACCGTATCCAGGTTCAGGCTTAAGATCAAATAAAGACCAAGCAGCGTGATGGTTAAATCATAGTGCGGTGCGCTGATGACGCGCGTCAGTGCAAAAGACAGTAATACTACGGCCGTTAATATGCTGGCCCGCGCCGGGTCGGGCAAATAGCGTTTTTCAGTCATTCGCTGGATTGTACCTCAGATTCCTTGACCGGCCTTTCAGCCCGTAGCCTTTTTGTTTCCCCATTTGCCATGGGCCAATGCTGTGAAGGTCACTCTGTACTTCGCAATGGTCTTCTCCCTCGATGAGGGAGCCTGGATGAGGGTTACGCATAAGGAGGATTATGGACAATACCAATTCATTGTACGAAGGTCGTCTGGTCCGGCTGGGGCCGCTTGACCACGAAAAAGACCCGCCGGTAGTCGCCCGCTGGACTCACGACCCGCTCCTGCGTTCTGTCCAGGGCGGTGTGGCCCGCCCGCTATCGTCGGAAGCCGTCCGCAGGCAGTTGGAAAGGGTTGAGAAGCAGATGGAAGAGACGAAAAACCTCTTTCATTTCACCATGCGTGCCCGGGATGACAACCGCTTGGTCGGGCTGGCCCGCATCTTCTGGATTGATTTCCACAATGGCACCGGGGTGCTGAACCTGGGAGTTGGCGACGCCTCCGACCGCCGGCGTGGTTATGGCTCGGATGCATTGAACCTGCTGTTGCGTTTTGCCTTCGATGAACTGAATCTGCACCGGCTGTCAGTCTGGCCGGGTGCAGATAATCTTCCTTTCATACATATGGTCGAGAAAGTCGGTTTCGAAGAAGAAGCCCGCCGGCGGGAAGCCTCTTTCCATGACGGCAGCTACTGGGATGTGCTCCACCTGGGCCTGTTGCGGTCGAAATGGGAGAAGAAATTATGAGCTCCAGTTTGTTTGAAGGTCAACTCGTCCGCCTCTCCAGCGATGATCCACAGGTCATGGCCGAGGCTTTTGCGCGCTGGAACCAAAACTCTGAGTATTTCCGCTTGTTGGATAGTGACCCGGCTCACCTCTGGTCGGCCAACAAGTTCAAAGAGTGGCTCGAAAAGGATCTCGACTCTGCCCTGCCGAATAATCTGGCCTTTTCCATTCAGACGGTGGACAACGATAAACTCATCGGATTCGTTGCCTTTGACGGTATCAACTGGACGGACCGCGATAGCTACGTGGCCATTGGTATCGGCGAACCGGATTTCTGGGGCAAAGGTTTTGGCTCGGATGCCATGCGTCTCATGCTGCGTTATGGTTTTTCTGAGCTGAACCTGCACCGGGTATCGCTGAACGTTTATGCTTATAACCTGCGCGGCATACGCTCATACGAGAAATGTGGATTCAAACACGAAGGCGTTATCCGCGAATTCGTCCTGCGGGACGGCCAACGTTCCGATATGCTGCAAATGGGCATCCTGCGCAGCGAATGGGATAAGCTGGACCAAAAATAAACAGAAGATGCTAAATCAGTGTACAATCATGCCATAAAGTTTCAATAAACATTCCCCCCTGATAAGGAGACTCCTATGCAACTACGCTGTACCTACTGCCAGACCATGTTCTCTATCACCCAGGATGAGATGCTGGCCGGGCTGGAACGTATGGAAGAACAAAAACAATCCTATTACGATGCCCACTGCCCAAAATGCCGGCGTGCCAACCGTGTGGAACGTGCCCGCATGGAACGCTTCTTCCCGGATTGGAAGAAAGCCATCAAGACCATGGCGAAGGAATCCACCCAGACTGGGAAAGAGCCTGAGGAACCAGTCGCTATTATTCCGAAGGCCGCTTCATCAAAAGAAAAGCCATCTTCCCCAGTTAAGAAACAGCCCGCCGGGCCGAAGAAGAAATGACCATTCGGGCCGTCTATTTCGACCTGGGCGGCGTCATTGTCCGCACCGAGTTTCAGGCGCCGCGCCAGCACCTGGCGGAACGTTTTGGCGTGGAATACGATGTTCTTGTCAAACAGGTTTTCGATAGCGAGACCGCTGATCAGGCCAGCCTCGGCCTGATCAGCGAACAAAAACACTGGGCCGCCGTCGCCCGCCGGTTGCACATGCCGGAATCGGAAATCCAGGCCGTGCGTGAAGAATTTTTCGCTGGCGATGTTACAGACCTGTACCTGCTGGATTTCATGCGCGGGCTGCGCAAGCAGTATAAAGTGGGTCTCATCAGCAATGCCTGGTCCGGTCTGCGGCCGTGGATCATCAGTAAAAAATTCGGGGATGTCTTCGATGCCATGACTATCTCTGCCGAAACCGGCGTGATGAAACCGGATGCCCGCATCTATCGGATTGCTCTGGAAACGTTGGGGGTTGCTCCCGCCGAGTCCGTCTTCCTGGACGATTTCCCGGATAATGTGGCCGGTGCCCGGGCTGTTGGCATTCAGGCGATCCATTTCCTCAGGGTCGAGCAGGCGTTGGCTGAGTTGAAACAGATTTTGGCCGATCACCACTAACCTTCCTCCAGTTTGGGGGAACGGTCACCAGTTGGGGTTTCGTTATCCAAAAATTGGGCTAGAAGGCATCCTACTGCCACAAAAGATGTAGTTGATATTCATCCGCCGGGCCTAAAATCATTCCGATGCTGCGCAGATGATATTCAGCCACCCGCAATGGTTATGAATTTGGGGATGGAGTGGGATACCTTCAAGGATGGAAAGCCAGACCGCCGCAAGGCAACATTTGCATGAGACCCTAAATTAATGAACTCCTGGATTTTCAAAATCTCGGAGTTCATGTTATTAATCTTCCACCCCCGCGTACTCGCATGCATCCACTTTAGTCCCGGCCTTGGCCAGTTGCTCCGCCTGTCGTAACAAGTCGGCAGCCACGCGTTCATCCGCGTAGGCATCGCCGCAGTTGAGACAGATGCGCGCCGGCACATTATTGATGGTCAGGCTCAAATGGCCGCGTTCGAATAGGACGGAGGTTCTGCCTGCGACTGTTTCTTCGTGGTTGCAAATAAAGCATTTCATACTTTTCTGTTCCGGAAGCCCGGCCTCCAACGCGCCCGGTCAGGTTCATAAACCGTGATCACCACCAGCTCGCCCTCTTTGATGCTTTCTCCCAGGACCACGTGCAAAGGTCGCCGGCCGCGCGTGGCAGAAAGCAGCCGGCCCGGGTCAGGCATATCTTGGGAATAATCTTCGATCATCTCCCCGGATTGCAAAACCTGCCGTACGGCTTCCATCGATATCCGCCGTTCGAACATGCGTTTCACGGCATGGATCCGGAAAATGATCGGCTGGTCTGTCATAGCAGGATTATAGCATCTGCATGCTATTACTGCTGGGAAGCCGACCCGACGCTACACCTATCAAACTAACCCGATAACCAATTTTTGTTCCTCAAAACCCCCTTTTGTTTGCAAAAACAAGCCCAAAATCGCAAAAAACAACGCCTTTTTTGACCGATCAATTCGGCCGTCCCTCCCGCCGCCAGTAGTGTAAACTATTTTCTGTAATTTCTAGAAAGGGTAGGTCAGGTGTTATCCTCAGGCTACCACACCAAAAGGAGAAACGCCATGACCTACCGAAAGGATTTTACCCTACCCGCAGAACTTCTGGAACGGGTTAGCAAACAAGGCTTGAACATTCTGCCTGAATTGATCCAGGAGATCCTCAATGCGGCGATGCAGGCCGAACGGCAGCAGTACTTGAAAGCAGAACCTTACCAACATAGCGAGGAACGGGAGGGGCATGCCAACGGCTATAAGCCGAAGACGGTGCAAACCCGGGTAGGCAGCATCACATTTTCGATTCCCCAAGTGCGAGAAGGAGGCTTCTACCCGGAAGCGTTGGAGAAGGGCTTACGGAGTGAACGTGCCTTGCTTCTGGCAATGGCTGAGATGTACGTGCAGGGTGTCTCGACCCGCAAGGTGAAAGCGGTCACCGAGCAGCTGTGCGGAGTGGCCATGTCTTCGACCCAGGTCAGTCATGCTGCGGCACTGCTGGATGCGGATCTAGAGAAGTGGCGCAATCGCTGCCTGGGAGAATACCTTTACCTTTTCGTGGATGCCTACTATGAGCAGGTACGCGAGGATGGACAGGTGCGTGATCTGGCTGTTTTGTCGGCTGTGGGTATCAATCGGGACGGGAAACGCGAGATTCTAGGCGTTTCGGTGTCTCTGAGCGAGCATGAAGTGCATTGGCGAGCCTTCCTGGAGAGCTTGAAGGCCCGTGGACTGGCTGGTGTGCAACTCATCATCAGTGACGCTCA
>JBEKEB010000005.1:0-43296 GCA_050014055.1 Anaerolineales bacterium
GTTTGACCATGGCATCCACTGGCGGCCCGGTTTCAGGTAAAGATGAGTCTGATGCTGCTGGCTGGCAATCAAATACGAAGAAATTGGAAGTAGCCGGAGCCATGGGTATCGAATATTCGCTATCCTGCCCGCAAGGCGGAGACGGCACGGAAGGCGATATTGTTTCTCAGAATGCCGCCCTTACCGCCAAGATCATTGACTGGGTCATGCAAGTCGGTGATCCGGATATTCCCAAGCTATTCAAACTTTCAGCGGCGGTAACTTCCATTGTTCCTATCCTGCGCGCGATTCGTATAGTGCTGGATAAATACCCAAACAAGCAGGCTGGCATCACCCTGGCTAACTCCTTCCCCACGCTGGCTTTTCGCCCGGCTCCGGGTCACGCCTGGGATGAAGGGGTTATCGTCGGAATGAGTGGCGAAGGCGTCACACCGATTTCGTACCTTACGTTGATGCAGGCTGTGCCCGAAGGCATTGAGATTTCCGGTAACGGCGGTCCGATGAATTACAAAGCCGCCATGGACTTTCTTGCTTTGGGTGTCAAGACTGTTCAATTCTGCACCATCGTCATGAAACAAGGGTATGGTGTCATCCACGATCTCGAATCGGGTACGTCATTCCTCATGCAAGAGCGCGGCATCCATTCGATGAAGGAACTGATCGGCATCACCTGGCCTCACCCCGTTACAGACTTCATGGTACTGACGCCAGTTAAAAAGATTTCCGAAGCCCGGCCTGAATACTGCGTTTCCTGCGGTAACTGCGCTCGTTGTCCATACTTGGCCATCACCCTTGATGGGCAAGGCCTCCCGCACACCGACCCATCCCGTTGCATTGGCTGCTCTATTTGCGCCAAGAAGTGCTTCACCGGAGCCATACTAATGCGCGCCCGTAATGTTGAAGAACTTTCGATGTTGAAAGAGAATTAGGATACGAACCATGACCACTCGTTTTGAAAATGGAATCGTTGTTACGCTTGGGGAAAAGAATCGCGTCCTCTGGAACGCCACTGTTGTAACTGATGGAGAAATGGTTGTCGCGCTAGGCGATTCAGATGCAATGAAGCATCGTTACCCCGAAGCCAAATCTGTTGAATGTTCCGGAAAGATTATTCTGCCCGGATTCATTTGTGCCCATCATCACTTCTACTCGACCATGGCACGTGGCATGGCAATTCCTGGCGAACCGGCGAAGAATTTCGTCGAAATACTCGAAAAACTGTGGTGGAAGGTGGACCGTGCGCTGGGTGAAGAGGATATCCTGCTCTCGGCCCAGCTCCCATTGATTGACTGTATCCGCAACGGCACAACCACTGTAATTGATCACCATGCCTCCCCATCCATGCGGGATGGCTCCCTTGACATCATTGAGAATGCCGTCCGCCAGGCTGGCTTGCGCGCTTCGCTCTGCTACGAGGTCTCCGATCGTAATGTTATCGGCGGTGGGATTGCCGAAAATGAACGCTTCATCAAGAAGGTTGGCCAGGGCGATGGTCAAATTGCAGCTATGATGGGCTTGCACGCTTCGTTCACCCTTTCTGACGAGACCCTGGAAAAATGTGTCGGCATTGCCAAAGATGGTAACGTTGGGTGCCACATTCATGTGGCAGAAGATCTCTCCGACCGGGAAGATTCACTCAAGAAATACAATACAACCATCGTGAATCGTTTGCAAAAGATGGGTGCAGCCGGCAAAAAATCCATTTTCGTCCATTGTGTCCACATTGACGAGGCTGAGATGGATATCGTGGCAAAGACCGGGACGATTGTCGTCCATAACCCCGAATCGAACATGAATAACGCGGTGGGAGTCACCCCAATTCTTAAAATGCTAAATAAGGGGATTCTCGTCGGACTTGGAACCGACGGCATGGGTTCCGACATGCTTGCCCAAATGCGCTGTGCCTATCTCCTGCATCGTCTGGCAAACCGCGATCCACGCGTAGCTTTTATGGAGGCCCCGCAAATGCTCCTTCAAAACAACGCGGAAATCGTAAAGCGGCAGTTTGGCCTGCGCCTTGGCGAAATTGCCGAAGGTCGCCCGGCTGATCTGGCGATCCTTGATTATTGTCCGCCAACCCCACTCAGCGAGGCGAATTTCCTGGGTCACCTCATCTTTGGGCTGGTGGATGCTGTCGTTGATACAACCGTCTGCCGCGGGAAGATTTTGATGCAGGGTAAAAAGATCATTAGTATGGATGAAGATAGTCTTGCAGCTCGCTCGCGCGAACTCGCACCGAAAATGTGGCAGCGGCTGCAAGAACTCTAAGATCATTCGACCTTCCTGAATCAAAAGGGCGCACAGGAATAACTTGTGCGCCCTTTTAATTCCTGAATACAATTGATTGTTTGTGAATTGCACCGATATGGCAAGAGAAAAGAGGGTTTTGGCCGGGCAAAGTCCAACCAACCTATCCGTTTTTCCCCTAACTCTGGCTATTCCTTGAGAGCTGTAAAATTTTCTTTCAAAAACTGTAATTAATATACTATAATAACACAAATCGTATCTTTATAAGGATAATAGAATATGAAACGCGTTGCTCTTTATCTCCAGGATGCCCATGATTTGCGCGATGGACTAGATTGTGTCCGGTATGCAGAAAGCCGTGGTTTCGAAGCCGTCTGGCAAGCCGAATCTCGTCTGGTTCGCGATGCCATAGTCCCGATGGCTGCCTATGCCGCGGTAACTGATCGAATCAAGGTGGGTTCGGCTGTTATCAACAACTGGTCACGTAATATCGGCCTGCTTGCTTCCACCTTTCTAACCCTTGATGACCTGGCTCCCAATCGGATCATCTGTGGAATGGGTGCTTGGTGGGATCCGCTTGCAAGACAAGTCGGGATTGACCGCAAGAAACCGCTGACTGCCATGCGGGAAACTGTCACGGTAATGAAGAAGCTGCTCAACATGGAGCGGGTAACTTTCCAGGGTGAGTTCATCCATGTTGATGGCATCGAGCTGGATGTCGTGCATGGGCGGCGCGAGCCGCGCAATATACCAATTATGATCGGTGCTACCGGTGATCAGATGATGGAATTGGCCGGTGAGATCGCCGATGGTGCTATCTTGAATTACTGCGTCCCCTTGGAATACAATGACCGGGCATTGGAACTGTTGTCAAATGGTGCAAAAAGAGCAGGCCGCCGCCTCGAAGACATTGACCGTCCACAGTTGATCGTCTGCTCGGTTAACGAGGATCACGACAAGGCCATTGATGAAAGCAAAATGCTCTTGTGTCAGTATCTCGCTCAACAACCCCATATCGCCAAAGCCAGCAATGTTTCGCCGGATGTTATCGCCGAAATTCAGTCAATTTTGGGTTGGCCTGCTACCAGGGAACAGATTAATAAGGCCAAGCATTTTGTGTCGGATGACTTGATCTCCAGTGTCACGGCTTCTGGCACGCCTGACGAAGCCCGAGCCTGTGTACAGGAATATATCAACCATGGTGCCACCTGCCCCATCCTTTACCCGGCTGGAGGAAGTATCCAACTATTGATCGATACCTTCGCGATATAAGCCATTTCGTTCCCACTTCTGGGCAAAAGTATTATACAATTGAAGCAGTTGAAAATTCTTCAGGCAAAGCTTGCTGAGCATCTGAAGCGTATAATAATTTGCAACTTGCGTCTCTGGAGAGGATGAACGTATGGCCGAGAAAACACAATTAAAAAATAGTGCAACCGCTGCTGACCACTTGCGGGAGGAATATGAGCGGCAATCTGCTCTCTTCGACGCCCAGCCTACTATCGTTCAGCGTTTCGTGGAAGCCCAAGCAACCCAGGTCGCTAACGCTTTCTTTGAACGTCAGTACAACCTGCGCTTTTCATTACCGGACCGCGTAACACTTTCCAATACGACCGAGCCACTTGTTGTTCCACCCTCAACCCGCGAACAGAGAGTTGGCAAAATTGGCGATCTTGTCTCGCGGCGCAATGTCCACGAGACCCTGCGTCAGCGCTTTGCAGAATTGAACAAGTCGAGCGACAAAGCTGTCGCTGTCAGCGCAGAATTGGTTCGGTTTGCGACCGCCAATACCATGGTACGCAATATGCTGCCTTCGGGTCGGCGTGTAACCTACCTGCCCGCTGATGATGACGACATCCCTTCTATCCCAGGTGGGGATGTTAACGCTGATCCGGATTCGGCCATTACTTCCAGTACGGACGCCATCGCTGAGGAAGGCCAGTTAGAGGAAGGTCGTGGCACTCTCCAGGTACCCTATGTGCCGGAAGCACGTCGCTTCTTCCTGCCACAATGGATCGCCTTCGATAGTCACGATAAATTGATTGTAAATTCCATCGGGGAAGCTCAGGCGCACGTCGCTTCTATGCAACGTTTTCTGACTATTCTTTTTGATGCCCGCTCATTGGTTCCTTATATTGTTGCCGATGAAGAATTCGAAAAGAAACTCTATGGAATGCTCGGACAGTTGGTCAACCAGGGCCGTGCTATGGCTCGCTTTCAAACCAGGGAAATTATCCTCACCATTCAGGACCGCGCCAAAGCCCAAAGTCTCAATAGGGGTCTCAGTTTGAGCCTCCCTTATTTCGATGATCAGGATCTGATTATTAAGACACATAATTTTGTGATAATACCCGCCGGACGGATCATGTTTGTACCGGCTTTTGTGGTGCGCGCAGCCCTTGAAGAACAGGCGAAAATAGCCCAGGATACCCGTTTCAGCCATTCCACACGTACTCACCTGATGACCGAACTCCAAATGTTGGGAGATGCCTTCGAGGCATCCGGTGAATAAAATTGGAATATGCATCTATCTGAAATTTATGGAAGAACCACATTTTTTGTGCTTGCACGCAAAATGTGAACTTCTCCCGCTTCCCCATAACTTATGAGCTCTGCCCCAATTTACTCTTTACGTGTCCCGGAAGTTTTCCAATCGCTGGAAACATCTTCGAAAGGCTTGTCTAAATATGAGGCAGAGTCGCGCAAGTCGCTTTTTGGAGATAATGTACTTTCAGAACAACCACGTCCGCCTGAATGGCAAAAATTTATTCGCCAGGTTCGGCACCCATTCAACCTCCTTATGCTTCTTGCAGCCATAATCAGCCTTTGGCAGAGGGACTGGACTCTTGCCCTGATAATCCTGCTTTTAAGCATCGCTAACAGTGCTTTCTCCTATTGGCGGGAACATCGTGCTGAACAAGCCATTGAAAAATTGAGACATCTTCTTCCATCTTTCGCACATATTATCCGCGATGGCACGGATGTGCATATCCAAGCCAGCGACGTAGTTCCGGGTGACTTATTGATCCTGGCCGAAGGTGATAATATACCGGCAGACGCTCGCGTCGTCGAGGAATACGGGTTGCGGGTCAATAACGCATCATTAACAGGTGAAGCGGTCGCTGCTCGTAAAACCGCCGAAGCCTCTATCCTCCCCGGTCTCAGTGACCTTGAACGCCCTAATGTTATATTTGCCGGGACTTCTGTTGCGTCCGGGACGGGAAAAGCCATCGTCTATGCCACTGGGATGTTAACACAGTTTGGGCGAATCGCTCAATTGACACAGACCGTCCAAGATGAGCCCTCCTTGTTTCAAAAAGAACTCGGGCGCCTTAGTCGCAGAGTGACATTGATCGCAGTCATCATCGGTGGAACTGTCTGGGCACTTGCCACGTTCGAACCGCATGTTAGCCAGCATTACAATAATGCTATCCTGCTTGCGCTTGGTACCTTGGTCGCAGTGATACCCGAAGGTTTGTCTGCCACCCTGACACTCTCCCTCGCAATGGCTGTCCAGCGGCTGACATCTCGCGGCGTTTTGGCAAAACGGTTGAACGTGATCGAAACATTGGGGAACGTTTCAGTCATCTGCACCGATAAAAGCGGGACATTGACTCAAAACCAGATGACCGTCCGCGAAATATGGGTGGCTCGCCGCCGTCTCAAGGTTACAGGAGTCGGCTATGAACCGAAAGGTCAATATATCCCATCCCCTGCAGACACTCCCTATGAAAAAGACTTCCTAAGCCTGTTGGAAGCAGCATTGTCCTGCAATAATGCCCGTATTAATCCTCCTGGTCCGGAACATCCCAATTGGACCAGTCTCGGTGACCAGACCGAAGCAGCCCTCAAGGTGGCAGCTCTGAAATATCACATAGACGAAAACGCCGTCGCAGTTTTTTTGCCGCGCGTTCATGAAATACCATTTGACGCTCGCCGAAAACGCATGACCACCATCCACCGGGAGATAGACCGCGAAGTTGCCTTTGTAAAAGGCGCGCCGCGCGAAGTATTGCAATTGTGCTCCCGCATCCTGGTTGATGGCGAATCACGGCCGATTAGTGAGGCCATCCGGACAGAAATATTAACTGCCAACGATGAGTACTCGCGCCGTGCCTTGCGGGTGCTTGGCATAGCCCGTCGCAATTTGCCACCGCGTTCCGGGGCTTATACACCTGAAACAATCGAACGGGATCTGACTTTTCTAGGTCTTATGGCTATGATGGATCCACCACGGCCTGAGGTTGAGCAGGCTATTCAAACCTGTCGTCAGGCAGGCATCCGCATTGTAATGATTACCGGCGATTATGGTCTCACTGCCGAATCGCTGGCCAGACGCGTTGGCATGGTTACCACGCCTAATCCGACCATTCTGACAGGTGCTGAACTAGATACGCTGGATGATCTTAAGCTGCGGAAACTCTTGGATGAAGAAATCATTTTTGCTCGCATGGCCCCCGACCATAAACTGCGCTTGGTTTCTGCTTATCAAGCCTGCGGAGAGGTGGTCGCGGTGACAGGAGATGGCGTCAATGACGCACCCGCTCTGCGCAAAGCCGATGTGGGGATTGCCATGGGGATTATTGGCACGGATGTAGCCAAAGAAGCGGCCGATATAATACTTACCAACGATAATTTTGGATCCATTGCAGCCGCCATCGAAGAAGGCCGCGCCATTTTTGATAATATCCGCAAGTTTATTACCTATATTTTCTCCAGCAATGTCTCGGAAGTTCTCCCATTTCTCTTGACTTCGGCGATTGGTATTCCACCGGCTCTGACAATCCGTCAAATTCTGGCGATTGACATGGGCACTGACATTCTCCCTGCGCTGGCGCTTGGTAGTGAAAAACCCGAGCCAAATATCATGAAATATCCACCGCGCCGTTCCCAGCCGCTCCTGGACAAAGGCTTGCTTACAAGATCCTTCCTTTGGCTGGGGCTTCTCGAGGCTGGGTTATGCTATCTGGGCTTTCTCTGCACTTATCTTTTTTCTGGAAATGCCAATCTGCTTAACCAACCCTTCCTGAATGGTATTAATTGGCCTAAATTATTGGGTATCCCCGGAGACATAAATGTGGTCGCCAAGACTGTTTTCCTGGCTGGCGTGGTCCTCGTTCAAATTGGAAATGCATTTGCTTGCCGGACATCCAAAGAACACAATACCCAGATGGGCTGGGGTAGTAATAAAGTATTACTGTTCGGTATTGTACTGGCTTTGCTTATGATTGGAGGCATGGTTTACATTCCCTTCCTGGCAAAAGCCTTTGATAATCAGGTATTTCCGGCGATCTTTTGGCCAATTCTTGTACTCTTTTCGTTGATCCTGTATATCTTGGAATGGTTCCGAAAAGCGTTGGTCCGCAGGAAAGAAAGAACGCACGCAAGTCAACTTTCTGATTCTCGCTGAGAGGAGGCATCAATTATGAAAGTCATTGTCATGGGTTTCGGAAGGATCGGGTCGCAGGTCAGCAAGCTTCTTGCCGACCAGCACCATGATGTCACTATTATTGACCATGAATCTATCGCCGGCACGCGCATCGACCCGGCCTTTAAAGGGCGGGTCATAAAAGGCGTCGGCTTTGACCGGAAAGTTCTGATCCAGGCCGGTATCGAGCAGGCCGAGGCCTTTGTAGCCTCCAGCACATCCGACAATGCCAATATCGTCGCAGCGCGTATCGCCCGAAACATCTTCCATGTGCCACGCGTGGTTGCACGCCTTTATGATCCACTCAGGGCAGAAATTTATCAGCGCCTGGGGTTGACGACTGTCTCCGCTACCAATTGGGCCGCGGAGAGGATCTACCAGGAACTGACGCATACTGACATGGATGTTCGTGAAACTTTTGGCCGCGGGGAAGTTTCGCTCGTCCACCTGGAAGCACCTCCCCATTTATTTGGCAGGATTGTGCATCAACTGAATGTTCACGGTGAAGTCATGGTCATTTCCATTACACGGAACGAACAGGCCTTTATCCCAATTGTCGGGACAGAATTCCAGGAAGGGGATCTGATCAATCTTGTTGTCTTATCTTCTGCAATGGACCGCCTCGAAGAAATGCTTGGCTTGGGAAGGAGGTAAGTATGTTTGTAATTATCGTCGGTGGTGGCAATACCGGTTCCTATCTGGCAAAACTGCTCCTGGAAGCCGGGCATAACGTCAAAGTCGTTGAAGAACGCCCTTTGGTTTTGGAAAAAATGGAGGGGGAAATCCCGCCAGAATCGATCCTTGTTGGTGATGGAAGTTCACCACAGGTCCTTGAAAATGCTGGCGTGCTCAAAGCCAATGTTCTGGCCGCAGTGACCGGGTCCGATGAAACCAATCTGGTGGTAACATCTCTGGCGCGATTTGAATTTAATGTGCCGCGTGTTATTGCCCGTCTCAATAATCCAAAGAACGCTTGGCTGTTCACGCCGGAGATGGGTGTTGATGTGGCTCTCAACCAGGCGGATATATTGGCACGACTTGTGGCCGAGGAAATGTCCCTTGGCGATATGATGACCCTGCTTAAGCTGCGCAAGGGTGAGTATTCACTGATCGAAGAAAAAGTCCACCCGCTTTCGCTTTCGGTAAATAAAAACCTCCGTGACCTTAAAATCCCTGAGGAATGCGTTCTCGTCGCTATTATCCGCAAGAACAAGCTGTTTATCCCGCATGGCGATACCGTCTTGCAGCCTGCCGACGAGATATTGGCCTTGGTTCACACTTCAGAATTAAAGCAGCTTGCGATTCTTCTCGGTCCCAAAGAACCAACCGTAAGGAAACCCGAATAGTGAAAAAACAACCCAATTCTCGTATGTGCTTTATCTGTGGGCTGGAAAATCCAGTCGGGCTCCACTTGAAAATTTACGAGGTTGAACAAGGCCTGATCGAGACAAACTACACCGCCCCTGACCATTATCAGAGCTATCCTGGAATTTTGCATGGAGGCATTGTTGCCACCATCCTGGACGAAATCAGCGGACGCGCCCACATGGGCGATCCCTCTCAGCCGCGCTTCATGTATACTGCCAAACTGGAAGTAAAATACCGCAAGAATGTGCCCATAGGTAAGCCGCTGCGTATCGTTGGAAAAGCCGGCAAGACCAAAGGGCGCTTGGCTGAAAGTTGGGCAGGAATATACGATGAAGCTGGCATTCTCCTGGCCGAATGCAATTCATTGCTGATTGATATTCCCCCGGAGATGATCAATAACGTTGACCCGGCCTTGTTGGGCTGGAAAATCTACCCGGATTGACAATCAGAAAGCCTTCAGTCTTTTTTTTTCGCCAATATCTCGGCCAGCCCCTGTAGCGCCAGTGTGTAGGACCGCCAGCCAAATCCGGTCACCTTCCCTATACAAACAGCCGAAATGAGCGAAGTGTGCCTGAACTCTTCCCGTGCGTCGACATTCGACAGGTGCACCTCCACAACCGGTATGCCGATGGCTGTGATGGCATCCCGTAAAGCAACCGAAGTGTGGGTATATCCACCAGCATTCAGAATGACGCCCTGCGCCCATGTTCGTGCCTCGTGCAAACTATCGATCAGTACCCCTTCATGGTTAGATTGGTTACTGCGTATTTCGATATTGAGATCCCGGCCTAGCGTCACCAGCCGGCTGTTAATCTCCTCCAAGTTCAGATTTCCATATATTTCCGACTCGCGCTTGCCAAGCAAATTCAAATTTGGGCCATTTAAGACAAGTATGGCTGTCAACTCACACCTCCATAAAAGCTAAATCTAGGTTTTCTACTTCCACCCCTACCCGCACCTCACCAACTCTCACTGGCAAGGAAAAGTGGATCGCCCCTGAGTTCATTTTTTTATCGAACCGCATGGTATGCATGATATCTTCTCTTGACAGGTTGGGCGGTACTTTGACAGGCAGGCCCAGTTTCAATAAAGTGTCAGCAATTGTTTCGGACAAGCCTGTGGCAGCAATTCCTAACCGTTCCGCCAAGCGAGCTTCGGCCACTATCCCGATGGCAACCGCTTCGCCATGTCGTAGCCGGTACCCGCTGACGGTTTCCAACGCATGTCCAATCGTGTGGCCCAGGTTAAGGGCGGCTCGCAGCCCGCTTTCAAATGGATCGGCTTCGATCACCTTTATCTTCACCGCCATTGCCCGGCAAACAATTTCGGACAGGTTCGCCTTGCAAGCCGCATACCCCTCAGCGCACATATTAAATAAGATCGGGTCAGCAATGATGCCGTGTTTCACCACTTCCCCAAGACCGGAACGCATCTCATCTTCTGGTAATGTGGACAAGCTTATGGGATCGGATAATACCAGCCGTGGGGAATGGAATGCACCGATCAGGTTCTTGCCCTCCGCTAAATCACAGCCTGTCTTTCCTCCCAGCGAAGAATCGACCATTGCCAGCAAGGATGTCGGCACTCCAACCCAGGGGATGCCGCGCATGAACGCCGAAGCTGCAAAACCTGCCAGATCTCCCGTCACCCCTCCACCCAGGGCAACTATCATACTTTTTCGGTCCAGCCCGGCAGTGAGGAAACTGTGCCACAGGGAAGATACAGTATCGAGTGTTTTAAATTGTTCCCCTGCCGGGATGGTTAAAGTTGGTGCGGTATACCCCGCGCCTCGCAACGATTCCCTCACCCGTTCCCCATAGAGAGGCAGGACATTGGAATCGGCCACAATGGCAACGGTTCCATTAATTCCTCGCTTGACCAACATTTCGCCCAACCGGTCCAATCCATCCGCTTGGACAACTACATCGTAACCCGCCCCCATCCCGCGTACATGGAAAAGCCCCAATTTTCGTTGAATTTCCCATGCAATTTCATCAGGTGTATTTCTTAAATTGGTTACACGCAGTTGGAAGGATTCGTAATGGCCTTTCCGGCGCATCAGTAGATCCGTTAGCTTTTCCTTAATATCACCTTCCAGCAATGGTCGCCGGCCCGTTTCCATTTTCAGCCTATCCAAAAGAATGGGTAAGCTGGTATCCAGAAAGACCACCTCTCCTGCAGATTCAGTATGTTTCCGGTTGTTCTCCCGCAACAATGTCCCGCCACCAAGAGCAATCACACTCGTAGGGCCAAAGCTCACTTTCTTGAGCTCGGCAGATTCCAGATTCCGAAAAGCGGGTTCGCCTTGTTCTGCCATGATCTGCGGAATGGATTTTCCGGCCGTTTTCTCGATCTCCTTATCGAGATCAAAAAAAGGTAAATTCAAGCTGTCCGCCAGAAGTCTTCCCACAGACGACTTGCCGGAACCGGGTGCCCCGTAAAGAAAAATATGCTTCATGATTACTCCCACCAGACCCTGGAAACAGCATCCATCGTTAAATCATCCAGTCGGGCTTTCCGAAGTGCCGCGAAACGCGGCAGCATCTCATCCATGGAGTCGCCGCCAAGTTTTTCGATCAATGCTTCGGCCAACACAAAAGCCATCATCGCTTCAAGGATTGGAACAGCCCTCGGCACAGGACAGAAATCCGAGCGTTCGTAGCGCGTGGTTGTCGGCTTGCCGGATGCCAGATCAATGGTAGACTGCGCAGTCAGCGTAGTCGCTATCGGTTTCATTGCAGCCCGAATGACAATTGGCTGTCCGTTAGAGATCCCCCCTTCAATCCCTCCGGCCCTGTTGGTCGTACGGGAAAGAGAATTATTGTAAAGCAATTGTTCACCTTTCTTCCCGTCAATGTTCTCATGGCTTGCCGTTCTGGTTTCCAATCCTATCGCATCTTGAGCTTGTGTTCCGGTCAGGCTTGCATTCGCCCAGGCCTCGCCAATCTCAACTCCCTTGATGGCTTGTACGCTCAACAATGCTGACCCAAGCCGTGCATCCAATCGCCGGTCCCACTGCGCAAACGAGCCCAACCCCACCGGCACGCCCAGGGCAACTACTTCAAGTAAACCGCCCAAGGTGTCCTTGCTTTGCATGATCTGTTCTATCCGAATGTGCATCCTGTTGGCTGCGGCTGTATCCGGACAGCGCACATCACTCCCTTCGGCGCGCGTAAATCGTTCCGGGTATGACATCCCTGTGAAATCCGCTGAGATATCCCCGATTGCTTTTACGTATCCCCCCACCCGTATATCAAACTGAGAGAGGAAATATTTACAGATCGCACCCACTGCCACGCGCATGGTCGTCTCTCGCGCCGAGGCGCGTTCCAGCGCGGGACGCAGATCGTGGTAACCATATTTGACCGCGCCAGTCAGGTCGGCATGGCCCGGCCTAGGTGCCGTCATTGACTCCATCACTTTACCTTTCCATTTTGCGTGGTCTGCGTTTTCCACCAATAATGCGATTGGTGCGCCGGTAGTCACACCGCCCATTACACCGCCCAATATCCGCACCACATCCTTCTCGATTTTCATGCGTCCGCCGGAACCATAGCCTCTTCGACGTCGCCCCAGTTCCTGGTCGATCACTTCCGGCGATAACGCCAACCCGGCCGGGATGCCTTCCAGGATGGCCGTAAGCGCTGGGCCGTGGCTTTCGCCTGCAGTTAAAAATCGTAACATTATGACTCCACCGCCACAAACATTACTTCACGGGGCACTTCCTGCCCCGTCCAACAGGCAAACGATAGCACTGCCTGCTCCACCAGCATTCCCAGCCCGGTCGTCGCCTGTAAACCGGCAGCTTGGGCCTCCCGAACCAGGCGCGTCTGTCGCGGGTGGTAGACCAGGTCATAGACGGCTGCTCCATGTGGGAACAGGAGATGATCCGGCCAGGGAGAAGAATCCACCTCTGGAAACATGCCTATGGGAGTTGCGTTGACGATGAGCCATATCCCGTTTCCCAGCCGGCCCAGGTCTTTGGCTTCCAACCGCACCCGTTCCATGGAACTGCCTCCTGTCTGTGGTTTAAACGACTCCATCAACGCTTGTGCCTGGCTGATATCTGCTCGACGGACAGCCAGGGTCACCTTCCAGCCGTCTTTCAGCAAGGCATACACCACCGCCCGTGCCGCTCCCCCTGCGCCCATGACGAGCGCCTTTTTCTCAGAAATTGAATTCGTCAGGAACCTCATCAGGTCGGCATGGAAACCTGGCGCGTCAGTATTATCCCCAACCAGCTTGCCATCCTCCATATATAAAGTATTTACAGCCCCAATTGCCTGTGCCGATGGCGTCAACTCATCCAATAATGCTATGATGGCCTGCTTATGGGGGATGGTAACGTTCAGACCCAGGATTTCCCCATTGCGGATGCGGCTTGTCAGTCTGGCAAGCCCTCCGGTTTCTGTTGGGGCAACCGGATACAAGAGATACTCGCCATGCAGGGACAGTGCCGCGAAAGCAGCCTCATGAAGTTTGGGCGACAAACTATGGGAGAGAGGAGAACCTGTAAGTCCGGTACGGATCATCGTAAAGTCTCGAGCACTCTAAAATAGTCTGGAAACGTTTTGGAAACACATGCGGGATTTTCGATACTAACGCCAGGTGCGCGTAATCCGATCAGGGCAAATGACATCGCCAAGCGATGGTCGTTATAAGTATGGATGCTTGCCGGCCTGATGGCCGCACAAGGCTGGATCGTCAACCCATCTGGATGTTCTTTTACCACCACACCCAGGCGACTCAATTCTGTACAGGTATCAGAAATTCGATTGGATTCTTTTATCCGGACGAATCCAATCCCCCGGATGTGCGTGGGCGAATCTGCAAAAGGCGCAATCGCCGCCAGGGTCTGGGCGGTATCGGAAATATCCCGCATATCTACATCTACGCCATGCAAGGAAACCGGGCCTGTCACTTCTACATATTCTCTGCCTTCGGTAACCGTGCAGCCCATTTGCTGCAGAATGTCCAGAAAGGCAATATCGCCCTGTTTCGAACGGCGACTGATGTTTTCCACGCGCACCCTACCGCCCAGTATGGCTGGGGCGGCAAAAAAATAGGAGGCTGCAGATGCATCAGATTCAATGGCGTAAGTTGCCCTTGATTGGTAATGGGCGGGATCAATAACAAAACGTTCGTAACCCTGGCGAGTTACCTCCACGCCAAAATCAGACATGACGCCCAAGGTCAACTCCACGTAAGGCTTGGAAATAAGTTCCGTGGCTAATCGAATTTCAACCGGGTTGCGGGCATACGGCGCAACCATCAGCAGGCCGGAAAGGTACTGGCTGGATATATTCCCCGCAATTTCTGCCCGCCCGCCCGGCAAACCGGAAGCTGAAATATGTAAGGGCGTGCAGATGGGTTGTGAGCGGACAATAGTTGACTTCTTACCGGAATGGGATTGATAACTAACGATCTTCGCACCCAGTTGTTCAAGGGCAGAAACGAGATCGCCGATGGGGCGCTCGCACATGCGCTCATCTCCATCCAGGGTATAGTTGCCATTTCCCAGCGTCAGGAAAGCCGTCAGGAAGCGGGCCGCCGTTCCGGCATTTCCTATGAAGAGCTCCGCGCTTCGCGCCGGTATGAGCCCTCCCTGGCCGGATACAGTCATTTCAGACTGGGATGGATCCAGCCTAATATCAAAGCCCAATTGTCGGAGAGCTCCGGCAAAATAGCTTGAGTCATCCGAAAAAAGCGCATTCCGTAGGACGGTAATCCCATCGGCCAGCGCAGCGATCAGGAGCACCCGGTTCGTCAGGCTCTTGGAACCGGGGACGCGCACGCTGGCTTGCAATGCGTGAGAGATTGGGCTGATCCCGATTATTGCTTTTTGATTGATATTGGTTACATTATCCATGATAGTTTGCAGTGACGCATGTAGGCGTATTTTGATGAAGTGCGTCAATGGCATTCATAAGAATTTTTGACGTTTCAGTCTGGCACCATCCAGGATTTCAGCCAGATTGTCAGGATCCTGGGAACGAATCGCTTGCTCGATCGAATCAAGATTATTGCGGAAAATTGAAATAGCCTCCAAGACATTATCCCTGTTAGTCTCCAGTATTCCTAGCATCATACTGGAGGGAGTGGCTGCAAGCCGGGCGGTTGAATTAAAACCTGGTCCAACCAACGAAGCGGCGTTTTCAGGAGCCGTAATGGCAAGCGCAGATGCCAGCAGGAACGGCAGGTGGCTCGTAAATGCAAGCAGGCGATCGTGGGAAATAGCGTCCAACCAGACCGGACGGGCTCCAATCGCATTGATTATCTGTAATGCCGCACTGCTGGCACGCACACCGAGTTGCGCGGTAGGTGTCAGTACAAAAGGAGCATTCTGGTACAGAATCGCTTCCGCATTTTCGAGCGAGAGATTTTCCTTCCCGCAAATGGGATGTCCTCCGAGAGCGCTAAACCTTTCCGGCAATCCGTTCATAGCCTCCACGATGATCTGCTTGCTCGAGCCCATATCCATGACAACACAGCCCTGCGGTGTGTATTCTGGTAGCCGGGCAAGCCACTCCAAGATGGCCGGAACCGGTGTGGACAGGATGATCACATCTGCTTGTGGAAGGATCTTCGAGGGATCCTCGTCGGCCTGGGACACTATGTTCAGGCGGAGCGCTAATTCACGCGTGCTGGGGCGTTTTACCACCGCCAGCAAATCTGCACATTTTCCTTTCAGGGCCATCGCGAGTGAGCCCCCCATCAGGCCTAGGCCAATAATGGCTATTTTCGATCTTGCCAGGGAAAAACCATCCTCATCTGACATGGCCGGCCCTAATGTACTACGGGAGCAAGACGACGCTCGACCGCTTCAGCAACCATTTTGACCTGCTTTACAAGCTTTGCAAATTTCTCGGGGGTGAGCGACTGGCGTCCATCGGAAAGGGCGTGAGCCGGGTCGGGATGCACTTCGATGATCAGTCCATCTGCCCCGGCTGCAATGGCTGCGCGGGCAACCGCAGGCACGTAATCTGCATGGCCGGTGGAATGCGAAGGGTCAAGGATTACCGGTAAATGCGTCAGCGCCTTGAGCACGGGAATGGCGTTAATATCAGTGGTGTTCCGGGTGGCAGTCTCGAATGTTCGTATGCCGCGCTCGCAAAGGATGACCCGTTGGTTGCCGCCCGAAAGGATATATTCAGATGCCATGAGTAATTCCTCAATGGTGGCAGACATGCCGCGCTTTAATAAAACGGGAGTTTGCGTTTTTCCAATTGCACTCAGTAAGGCAAAATTCTGCATATTGCGTGCTCCAATTTGGATTACATCCACGTATTTGACCATAAGGTCCAATTGTGTGATCGAAGTGATTTCCACCACCACCGGCATGCCGGTCAACTGGCGCGCCTCTGCCACAAACTCGAGCCCCTCTTCACCCAATCCCTGAAATGTATAAGGGGATGTACGCGGTTTGAAGACCCCCCCTCGCAGGGCATGCGCTCCGGCATCACGAACAGCTAGGGCTGTCTCGAGCAATTGCTCACGCGATTCAACCGAGCATGGGCCGGCAATGATGGCTATTTCATCCCCGCCGACCGTAAACCCATCCAGCGGAAAGATCGAGTTGTTGGGATGGAATTGCCTTGAAGCAAGCTTATATGGTTGGGATATCCGGATGACACTTTCCACTCCGTCCAGCACTTCAAACACCGCAGTCGGTACGGCATGCGTATCGCCGACAGCTCCAATTACAGTATGATCCTCACCTATCGAGAGATGCGAAGTTAATCCGTTCTCCCGAATTTGCTCGATCACATGCTCGATTTCCACCTGTGTAGAGCCGGATTTCATGATGATCATCATAATGTTTTTCTCCTTCGTCTGGAAATAATTCCTCCCGGATTCGCTTCGTGTCCCGGCGCTTTGTGCGGCGAAACTACCAGGTCGGGTCGAAGAGAAACGGCCTCACGCAGATAAACGTGATTAATGGCAGCTTGTGCATAATCGGTGTTCCATAGAACCAGTACCCGGACGCAGCGAGGCAGACTGACCGGCACAGGGATTTCACGTGCGCACATCATGGGAACATACTCCCACCCCATCTGGCGCGCTGCCAATGCCGGATACACCGAGACAAGATCATCGGTTGTGGTAAATAAAGCGCTGGCGATATCTTCGATTTGCAGGCTGGGATTTGCGCGCAGGATCGCCTCCAACAACACTTGCGTGGCTGTCAGGATAAGGTCGGGCTGATCCGCGCTCACCGTTATTGCGCCTCGAATGCCTCTGGTAGTCATATATCTTCCTCCAGGTAAAGAAAGAGCGAGCCCGTCCGGCTCGCTCTTAGGATGAACAGATGTGCTATTTACCTGCTTCTAAGCGCTGCCAACGGCTGCCAGTTTGTCGGGGCCGTAATAAAAGTAATACGCAAAAAAGCGGGTTATGTAGTCGTTCATATGCATTAGCGCAGCATTCTACTCGACCAGTTGGGGAATGTCAATGCCTGCTTTGACATAATCCAGCCATTCTTGGTATTGGGGCAACTTGCCGTGTGTGGCATCCTGAAAAACCTTCTGGATGGCACGTGTAATGGGACCGGTCTTACCTTCACCAATGTTCCTGAAATCTATTTCCCGCAAACCAATACATTCAGCAGCCGTGCCGCATACAAATACTTCGTCGGCTATGTAAAGCTGGTCCCGCGAGACTAATGTTTCGATCACTTCATATCCCAGATCCCTGGCAATCGTTATGACGGAGTCGCGTGTGATACCTTCGAGAATATCCGCCAGAAGAGAACTGAAAATCTTGTTATTCCGGACAATGAATAAATTCTCGCCTGTGCACTCTGCTACATAACCCTGCGGGTCGAGCATGATGGCTTCATCGAAACCAAGGCGGCTTGATTCTGTTTTGGCAAGGATGCTGTTGGCATAATTCCCGGATATTTTTGCCTTGGTCATCATCACATTTGGCTGATGGCGGGTAAAGGAAGAAACGTTGGCGCGGATTCCTTTTGCCAACGCATCTTCCCCAAGATAATTACTCCATTCCCAGGCAGCGATTCCAAGCGCCGGTTTCCCTGCATCCAGGTTCAGGCTGCCTCTCGGACCATCAAAATAAATCAGCGGACGGATATAACATGATGCCAGTTCATTCACGCGCACAACTTCCTTGATGGCATCAGCAATCTGCTCCTCGCTCCAGGGCAGATCCCTGAAACCAAGTATGCGCGCAGAATCAACCAGACGTTTGACATGTTCTTTTAGCCGGAAAACCGCTGGGCCTTGATCCGTCGGATAAGATCGGAGTCCTTCAAAGGCCCCCGCTCCGTAATGCAAGGCCGGTGTAAGAAAATGCACCGTCGCTTTCTCATATTCAACCAATTCACCATTCATCCAGATATATTTGGCTTCCATCATTATTCCTCTTCCTTTATTGAAATTTTGGATATCTTCGAATTTACCTTGTCGCCGGGGGATGAACCGTCATTTAAGGATTACATCTGTTTAATGATTTCATCGGTCATCTGGCGCGTCATAAGTCTGCCACCTAGGTCGCTGGTACGGGCGCCGCCAATAATCGCATCTTCCACTGCCTTTTCAATGGAAGCGGCCTCCGATTCCAGTTTTAGCGAATACCGCAATAACATCGCTGCTGATAGGATAGTACCGGTTGGATTGGCAATTCCCTTCCCGGCGATATCTGGTGCAGATCCGTGAATAGGCTCGTACACCCCGAGACTCTCTTCTCCCAGGCTGGCGGATGGCAGCATCCCCATCGAACCAGCTAATACTGATGCCTCGTCTGTGAGAATGTCTCCAAACATGTTCTCAGTAACAACCACGTCCATATTGGCTGGCCCTGTGATGATTCGCATCGATGCGGTATCTACCAGGACATGCTCTAAAGCCACATCAGGATTCTGGGAGCCGATCTGTGTTGCGATCTGTCGCCATAGGCGGGATGACTCGAGTACGTTGGCCTTATCCACGGAACATACTTTTTTTTTGCGGTCTTTAGCAAGCTTGAATGCCAGTTCCACCACCCGCCGGATTTCATAATCATAATACTCAAGTGTATCCACGGCACGTTCGCGACCATCCTTGGTATCTCGACCCTTGGGGAAACCGAAATACAGGCCTCCGGTTAACTCACGAATGACCAGGATATCTACGCCTTTGAGTTTTTCCGGTTTGAGTGGCGAAGAGTCGACCAGCGCAGGGTGAACCTTTACTGGCCGCAAATTCGCAAAGACTTTTAAGCCCTTCCGTAAAGCTAATAGACCGCGTTCTGGCCGGTCCTTGGCGCGCGGATCATCCCATTTTGGACCACCCACCGCACCAAGCAGAACCGCATCCGCCACCTGGCAATCGCTCAGGGTTTCATCCGTCAGCGAAGAGCCAAACTTGTCGATTGAACAACCGCCCATCAGGCGTTCGGCATAGGAAAAGGAATGACCACCTTTTTCGGCAATTACATCCAATACGCGGACGGCTTCAGCTACCACTTCTGGCCCTATCCCGTCACCGGGAAGTAAAATGATATTGGCTTGCATGAATTCTCCTACATTATGAGTTTGCTAGCACCAAACCATATTCCACTGAATCGGTCAATGCCCGCCAGCTGGCTTCAATGATATTGGTACTGGCGCCCACCGTGCTCCAGCGTTTTCCGTCACTGACGGTATCTATCAACACGCGCGTGGATGCAGCCGTACCTGCGTCGCCATTAAGAATACGGACTTTATAATCATCCAGATGAAAGGAATTTATTTCTGGGTAATGATATGTCAGGGCTTTCCGTAGCGCACTATCCAGGGCATTGACCGGACCATCTCCTTCGGCTGCAGTGTGGAAAACCTCGCCTTTGACCCGTACTTTGACTGTTGCTTCCGCAAAAATGCCGCGCCCTTGGCGGTGTTCCACAATCGCTGAAAAATCGATCATCTCAAAAGGTGCGACATAATCTTTTTGATGGCGCTTGAGCATTAAAGCCACCGAGGCTTCCGCGGCCTCGAAGGAGAACCCTTGCGATTCTAGTGCCTTGATATCGTTGAGGACGCCGGTCACTGCTTCCCCTTCAATCTTTCCCAGGCCATATTCTTCGGCCTTGCTCAACAAGTTGCCTCGACCCGAGAGTTCACTAACAACCACGCGCATCTGGTTTCCAACCAGAGCCGGGTCAATGTGTTGGTATGAAAGAGCATTCCGGCGCATAGCCGCAACATGAATACCACCCTTATGAGCGAACGCTGACTTTCCCACATATGCCATGTGCTCATCCGGTGCAAGATTAGCCACTTCAGCCACAAATTGAGCCGCCTCAAACAACATCGTCAGGTGATCCTCAGGCAGGCAACGTAGACCCAGTTTAAGTTCAAGGTCAGGGATGATGGCGCATAGATTGGCATTCCCGCACCGTTCGCCGTATCCATTTATGGTACCCTGGGCCTGGATGGCTCCTTCCCGGATGGCCGATAGGGTGTTTGCCACAGCACAATCCCCATCATTATGTACATGGATACCGAGTGGGCGGTCGACCGCAGACTTGACGGTATGTACAATATCAGTCAATTCCCACGGCATGCACCCACCATTTGTGTCGCACAGCACCAGCGTCTCCGCCCCCCCACGCGCAGCCGCCCGCAATGATTCGAGCGCATAGGTCGGGTCCGCTTTATACCCATCGAAAAAATGCTCGGCATCATAAATAACACGCCTGCCTTGCGCCTTGAGATATGCCAGGCTTTGCTCGATAATACGCAGGTTATCGTCAAACGTGGTCCGGAGTACTTCAGTCACATGCAACGTCCAGGTCTTGCCAACAACGGTACAAACCGGGGCTTGTGAATCAACCAATGCCTTGATGTTGGCATCACCATCCGGCCCGCCGTTCACCCGGCAAGTCGAGCCAAACGCCGCCACGAGTGCATGTTCCCATTGAATGTCTCGCGCCCGTTCGAAGAAATCAACATCCTTCGGGTTGGAACCGGGCCATCCGCCCTCGATAAAAGCCACACCCAAATCATCCAATTTTCGGGCGATGCGGATCTTATCACTCCCTGAGAGCGATATCCCTTCCCGTTGGGTGCCATCCCGTAACGTGGTGTCATAGATTTGGATCATGGGTTTCTCATTTCTATTTGACGAATTTCTTTATTCCACTGGTCAATGCGCAGATTCGTATTCCGCGATCTGTTTTTCGAATCCCTGGATATATCCAAGTTCATCCACGCCGTTGAGCAGGCAGGTTTTGGAAAAATTATCGATCGGGAAAACAACCGATCCGCCCGGGAAGGAAAGGGTCTGGGAGGCCAGGTCTATTGTTATTGCAGCGGTCGGAACTTCTTCCACCATATCAAACAATAAACGAAGCGTTTCCGCATCCACGATTATCGGCAGGAGACCATTCTTGAGCGCATTATTACGGAAAATATCCGCGAACGAAGTACTGATGACGGCTCGGAATCCGAAACCGGTCAACGCCCACGGCGCGTGTTCCCGGCTGGAACCGCATCCGAAATTATCTCCTGCCAACAGGATTTGAGCGCCTTTAAAAGTATTCTTATTCAGTACGAAATCCGCTTTGGGAGAACCATCCGGTGTATAACGCCAATCTGCAAACAGAGCTTCGCCCATACCTTTTTTATCGGTTGCTTTCAGGAACCGGGCCGGGATGATTTGGTCTGTATCGATGTCATTGACCGGCAATGGCATCACGCGGGAGCTAAGCGTAACAAATTGAGCCATAATGTACAAATCCTATTTTCAGGAGAGCAAAGTGCGGACATCCGTGATTTGTCCGGTTACCGCCGCCGCCGCGGCAGTCAATGGGCTGGCGAGAAATGTTCGCCCACCTTTGCCTTGTCGACCCTCAAAGTTGCGGTTGCTGGTGCTGACCGCATATTGACCGGGGGAAAGCTGGTCACCATTCATGGCAATGCACATCGAACAGCCTGCTTCGCGCCATTCAGCGCCGGCTTCTTTGAATATCTTATCCAGGCCTTCAACTTCGGCCTGTTTCTTGACCTCCTGGGAGCCGGGCACAACCAGTACACGCGTTGCCTGCGGGATTTTTCGACTTTTAAATACAAATGCCGCCTGTCGCAGATCCGAAATACGACCATTTGTGCAACTGCCAATAAATACCACATCCACTTTTTTGCCGAGTAACATTTGGCCTGGCTGAAGCCCCATGTAAGTAAGTGATTTTTTTAAGGCGGCTTTCTGGCTGGCGTCCGCAACCATCATCGGATCCGGAACAGGTTCGGTGATTTTCATGCCCATGCCTGGATTCGTCCCATAAGTGATCATCGGCTCGAGTGCGCTGGCGTCCATTGTGATTGATTTATCGTATAGGGCACCCTCATCGGTTGGCAGCTTTTTCCAACCATCCACAGCCTTGTCCCACGCGGCACCCTTTGGCGCGTATTCACGTCCGCTCAAGTATGCAAAAGTGGTTTCATCCGGTGCGACCATCCCGGCACGCGCCCCGCCTTCGATCGACATATTACAGACCGTCATACGCTCTTCCATGCTTAAGGCTCGAATGGCTGGGCCAGTATACTCAAAAACGTGTTCCGTCCCGCCGCCAATGCCAATTTTGGCGATCAGTGCCAGAATAATATCTTTTGCGGAGACCCCTTTCGGCAGGGCACCCTCCAAACATACTTCGCAGGTTTTGGGTTTGCGTTGCAGAAGGCACTGCGTGGCAAGGACGTGCTCAACCTCGGAAGTGCCGATGCCGAAGGCCAACGCACCAAAAGCACCGTGTGTGGCAGTATGGCTGTCTCCACAAACGATGGTCATGCCTGGTTGGGTGAAACCCAACTCTGGCCCGATCACGTGCACGATACCCCGGTACGGGCTGTTCATGCCATACAGGCGCAATCCAAACTCTTCGGCATTGGTCTCCATCTGTTTGATTTGTGCGGCAGCCAGTGGATCCGAAATTGGAAGAGCTGGGTCATGCGTTGGTATGGAGTGATCCATTGTTGCAACGGTTTTATCGGGTCGACGCACTTTCAGTCCGCGCTCCCGCAGGCCGGTAAAAGCCTGTGGCGAAGTGACCTCATGCACCAGGTGCAGATCGATATACAGCACCACCGGGGAATCCGGTTTCTGGGCCACAACATGTGAATCCCATATTTTCTCAAAAAGTGTTTGCCGCATTGAAGATTCCTATTGGGAGCTGGATTAACCCTTGGGACTTACATCTGTTTCATCGATTGCAACTGGCGCAGAGCCAGCTAGGACTTCACTTAAATCCCAGCCGGAGGGAATGGTTTGTGGTTCAGGAAACGGTTCATGCCAATCGGGCAAAATATTTTCCTTGCCATCGTAAGTTGAATTAGGTGTGAACATGGGTTCTCTCCTCTCAAAATAAATAGGCGTGTTCTGGTTTTCACCAGGTTGAACGAATTGGTAACGGTGAACGCATGCATACTTCGGCGGAGTTCACCAGATTCTGATTAACTTTTCATCGCGGTTGCCCACCGGTTCAGGCCGGCCACAATGGCCCTTACAGCCGCCTGGTCGATATTGGTACCTTCACCAACACCAAACAGTGTCCCTTTATCATTGAATTTCAGCGGAACATAAGCCACGGCGGTGGCGTCTGCGCCTTTCCCAAGCGCCTGTTCGTGGTAATCTTCCACGCTAAAGCCATCGATGCCCAACTTCTCCAGTCCACTGACAAACGCAGAAATGGGCCCATTGCCATCCGCAACCACTATTTGCTCGGTCCCGTTGATTTTCAAATGCAATTCACCGTGGATACGGTCGGGGAATTGCACATCCGGTCGTGGCCAGTACCCATTCAACTCGTAAGGACCGGTTGGGGTGACAAAAGTTTTTTCGAAAATCATCTTGACTTCACTTGAGCTGACCTCCTGCCTTACCTCGTCGGCATATTCCTGGATTGCTGCGCCAATTTCGGCGTGCATTGCACGCGGCGGCTGGAAACCGAATTCCTGTTCGAGCACCCATACCACGCCGCCTTTACCAGACTGGGAGTTGATTCGGATCAGGCTTTCGTACTTGCGCCCAAGGTCGGTTGGATCTACATGCAGGTAGGGCACCTTCCATCCCACCCCAAACTTATCCGGAGCCTCACGTAACCGGTTCATTCCTTTTCGGATGGCATCCTGGTGGGACCCGGAAAAAGCTGTGAAAACATACTCTCCCGCATACGGGGCCCGGTAGGGCACAGGCATGCCCGTCAGGCTTTCAACTGTTTCAGCGATTTGAGGCAGGTTCGAGAAATCCAGGCCGGTAGGTATGCCGCGTGCGTGAAAATTGTTTGCCAGTACTACCAGGTCGACATTTCCGGTGCGTTCGCCATGGCCGAAGAGTGTCCCTTCGACCCGTTGGCCCCCGGCCAATAAAGCCAGCTCGGTTGCAGCTACTGCCATGCCCTGGTCATTGTGGGCATGTAAGGAAATAATGACGTTTTCTGGATGGGAGAACCGCTTACAGAACAGTTCAACCATGTCGGCATATTGGTTGGGAGGCCGTCGTTCCACCGTGGCCGGCAAATTCAGGATGAGCGGCTTATCTGGTGTGGCTCGGCCCCAGGTTGCATATACTGCTTCACATATTTCCAGAGAGAAATCCAGATCGGTATCAGTAAATTCCTCCGGAGAGAATTCCAACCGGATATCGCTGTCGGGCATATTCTCCACACCCATGCGGATCTGGCTGATTGATTGGATGGCCACTTGGACAGCCTGTTTTGGCGTTAGATCGAAGACTTGCCGGATATGTAAGTCGGAGGTCGCCAGGTATGCATGGAAAATTGCCTGGCGGATACCATTTATAGCATCGAACGTCCGTTCGATTAGATGTTCGCGGCACTGTGTTAGCGCCATGATGAAAACATCCTCCGGGATTAAATCCTCATCGATCAACCGGCGGGTAAAATCGAAATCATCCTGGCTCGCGGAAGGAAACGCGACTTCGATGGTTTTGAATCCAATTTGACACAGCAATTTGAAGTATTCGAGCTTTTGCCATGGATTAAGCGGGTTGGGCAGGGCCTGGTTGCCGTCACGTAAGTCCACTGAGACCCACATCGGGCTCTTGGTGATGGATCGGGAAGGCCATTTCCGTTCAGGATAATCAAACGGGTTTGGCTGTGAATACTTCGAGACGCTGGTCGGTATCATTAATCGACTTCTCCGTGAAAAAATCTATTGTTTCCAATTTTCTGGCCGCAATGAACGGACCGCTGCGCCAGCCCGCCACATTTCTGACTCGCGCATTATCTTCAACTCGGCGTCCAACTTCACCTGGTAATCTGGAGCGCTGTTCGCCTTGAGGACGACCGCGGTTTCTTTGCCAGTTAACACACTCTTGTAGAGATCCTCAAAAACAGGTTCAACCGCCTGGCGGAACCGCGGATGCCAGTCCAAGGCGCCGCGTTGCGCCGTGGTGGAACAATTCGCATACATATAATCCATGCCGTTTTCCCCTACCAGCCGGATCAGGCTCTGCGTCAGTTCCTCAACCGTCTCGTTGAAAGCCTCGCTAGGGGTATGTCCATTCTTCCGCAAAACGTTATATTGGGCTTCCATCACGCCTGACAACGCACCGATCAGTACACCGCGTTCACCCGTAAGGTCACTGTACACTTCGCTTTGAAAGGTGGTCGGAAAAAGATATCCAGCGCCGATTGCGATGCCGAGCGCCAGGGTCCGGTCAGTGGCGTGCCCCGTATAATCCTGGTGGATCGCGAAACTGGCATTGATACCGCTGCCTGCAATGAAGTTACGCCGCACACTCGTTCCCGATCCTTTGGGGGCGACCATGATTACATCCACGTTCGCAGGCGGAATGACGCCGGTCTGTTCTTTATACACGATGGAAAAACCATGCGAGAAATACAGGGCATCACCCTTGTTCAAATTTGCTTTTACTTTGGGCCACAACATCATTTGGGCTGCATCAGACACCAGGTATTGAATAATCGTGCCGCGCTTTGCAGCCTCTTCTATCGAAAAAAGCGTTTTTCCAGGCACCCAGCCATCCTTCACAGCCTTATCCCAATAACTTTTATGTTCGGGAGCCTGCCCCACAATCACATTGACTCCGTTATCCCGCATATTCATGGACTGTGCAGGTCCCTGGACCCCATATCCCAACACAGCCACCGTCTCGTTCTTCAAAACCTGCCGTGCCTTATCGAGAGGAAACTCATCGCGCATTACCACATCTTCAACAACACCACCGAAATCGATCTTAGCCATTTTGGACTCCTTCAAATGATTGAATTTTCTTTGCATGAAAAAAATGGTCTTTTTCATGCAAGCATGTTTTCTACCTCACCATTAATTCTGCCTGCACACGTGCACCATTACCGTACCCGTTCAGGGCAGATAAGGCCGGGGAGACGCCCCGTGCCATCGCCACCAGGCCGGTCCGCACCATTTCGAGAATCCCAAATGGGCGCAGAACTTCCACAAAACTGTTGATTTTATCCTCGTCACCGGTGATCTCGACGATCAGGGAATCATTGGCCACATCCACTATCCGGGAGCGGAATACCTCAACGAGTTGCATTACTTCAGAACGGTTGGTTGCGTTCACACCGACTTTAATTAATGCCAGGTCCCGGCTCACTGCCGGTATTTCAACCAGGTCGGCCACTTGCAAGACATTGACCAACTTGTACAGGTTGGCGGTTACCCGCTCTACATTTGTCTGGTCGCCATCCATGACTATTGTCATCCGGCTGGTGCCGGGCTGTTCGGTGTGCCCAACCGTGAGAGACTCAATATTAAATGCTCGTCGGCGGAATAGGCTTGCCACGCGATTTAGAACGCCGGGCTTGTCTTCTACAAGTACCACCAATGTATGTTCCATTTCGCCTCCTTCACATATTTGTTTCAACGATAATATTTGAAGCTGGTCGACGGATCATATTATGCAGGGCGGCGCCGGTCGGTACCATCGGGTAGACCAAATCTTCTTTTTCCACGCTGAAATCGATTACAACGGTACCTTCTGTCGCTTCTGCCTTGTTAACCGCCTCCTCTACCTCCGACCGGTTGGTTACACGAATGCCGGTCAATCCATGCGCTTCCGCGATTTTGAGAAAATCGGGATTCCGCATGGGTGTGGCAGAGTAACGCCGGTCATAAAAGAATTCCTGCCATTGCCGTACCATGCCCAGATAGCCATTATTGATGATGGCAATATTGATTTTGATACCTTCCTGGGCTGCCGTGGACAATTCTGCTTGTGTCATCTGGAAGCCGCCGTCGCCACAAATAACCCATACATTCGCATCCGGTCGGGCAAATTTGGCTCCAATCGCTGCCGGTAAAGCAAACCCCATGGTTCCCGCCCCACCCGAGGTGATATAGGTGCTTGCCTTGTCATGCTTGTAATATTGCGCCGCCCACATTTGGTTTTGCCCTACGTCAGAGACAACCAATGCTTCCCCTTTGGTATGCTGCCATAGGTCATTGATCACATGCGCTGCATAAAGATGGCCGTTATCGGGTAGATTCTGAATATCTAATAACGCACTATCTCCCTTCATCTCATTGATACTCTCGATCCAATCACCGTGATCACAGGCTTCCACATGCGGCAACAATTGCCGTAATGTTTCTCGCAAATCACCGATCAAGGCCAGATCCACGGGCACGTTCTTGTTTACTTCGGACGCATCGATTTCGATGTGGATTTTCTTTGCGCCGGGCGCATAGGTTTTAAGGTTGCCGGTAACTCGGTCGTCGAAGCGCATCCCAAATGCCAGCAGCAGGTCCGCTTGCTGGATTGCCGTGTTCACCCATGCCTCCCCATGCATGCCCATCATGCCGAGATTGAGCGGATGGCTGGCAGGGAAACCACCAATCCCCAGCAGAGTCATCGCAACCGGTGTGTTCGTCTTTTCTGCAAATTCACTTAATTCACGCATCGCTCCGCTTAACAACACACCTCGTCCTGCCAGTATGACTGGGCGGCGGGCAGCTTGGATCATTTCAGCCGCCTGTTGCATATCCTTTGGCAAAGGACGTTTATCCGGACGATAACCCGGCAGGCGGATTGGGCTTTCGTCGTACTCCCAGTCAATCGAAGCCTGCTGGACATCCTTGGCAACATCTACCAGCACTGGACCTGGGCGGCCGGTACGCGCGACATAAAACGCTTCCCGGATTGCTTCCGTCAGCTCATTGACATCCGTGACCAGGTAGTTATGCTTCGTTATAGGTAGGGTGATGCCAGTGATATCTATTTCCTGGAAGGCATCGTAACCTATGAACTTGCTGGCTACCTGTCCTGTTATACAGACGATCGGGGAGGAATCCATCATTGCTGTTGCAATCCCTGTCACCAGGTTGGTTGCTCCAGGTCCCGAGGTGGCCACCGCCACTCCCACCTCGCCGCATGCACGCGCATACCCGTCCGCCGCATGGGCGGCGCCCTGCTCGTGCCGGACCAAAACGTGATGGATTGGATATTCCAAAAGGGCATCATATGCTGGCATGATTGCCCCTCCCGGATACCCGAACACCGTTTTGACGCCCTCATGTACAAGACATTCCCAAATAATCTGTGCTCCAGTACGTTTCATGAATTCTTCTCCTTTGGCAATACCTTTACGAAGTCAAAACGGCGCCAGTATCGGCGGACGTTACAAAATGGGCGTAGCGCCGCAGCCACTTGCTTTGAATTTTGGATTCAAACGGCGTAAGTGCTGCCAAACGGTTTTCTATCTCGGATTCTTCCAATCTGACCTTCAATATGCGCGCTTCCAGGTCAATCTCGATCATGTCACCCTCCCGGATTGCCGCAATTGGTCCCCGGGCGGCTGCTTCCGGTGAAACATGTCCGATGCAAGCCCCACGCGTCCCGCCGCTAAACCTTCCGTCGGTTATCAGAGCCACTTTGTCACCCAATCCCATGCCCATGATGGCGCTGGTCGGACCGAGCATTTCCTGCATCCCCGGGCCGCCTTTTGGACCTTCATAACGGACCACTACCACATCACCTGCTTTAACTTTACCTGCCAGAATACCAGCCATGGAATCTTCCTGTGACTCAAAAATCACTGCTGGACCCACAAATTTCATCATCTCGGAGCTTACGCCGCCAACCTTTACAACAGCTCCTTTCGGGGCCAGATTTCCGAAAAGAATTGCCAGCCCGCCCCGCTTCGAATGGGCATTGTCACAACGCCGGATGACCTCCTCATCCTTGATGGATGCATTTTTTATGGACTCGCCCAATGTTTCGCCGCTGACCGTCATCCGTTCAAGATGCAGCATCCCGGTTCCGCGCTGGACCTCATTCAAAATTGCCGGGATGCCGCCGGCGCGGTGTACATCTTCCATATGCCATTTTCCAGCCGGGGAAACTTTGCAAATGTGCGGAACTTTCTCCGCGACAGAATTGATCCGGTTGAGTGGATAATCCACATCCGCTTCATGTGCCAGGGCCAGTGTGTGCAAAACGGTATTGGTGGAACCGCCCATTGCCATATCCAGTGCAAAAGCATCATCAATTGCCTCGGCCGTGACGATATCCCGCGGTTTGATATCCTGTTCGACCAGCATCATGATTTGTGCGGCTGCCCGCCTGGCCAGGGTTTCACGTTCTGCAGTCTTTGCCAGCGCCGTACCGTTATAAGGCAGCGCCAGGCCAATGACTTCCATCAAACAATTCATGCTGTTGGCTGTGAACATCCCTGAGCATGATCCACACGAGGGGCATGCATACTGCTCGAGGGTAGTCAGGCGCTTCTCGTCGATTGTTCCCGCCGAAAAAGCTCCCACCCCTTCGAAAACCGAAATGAGATCGATTGCTTCGCCGTTCGGCGTTCGCCCGGCGGCCATCGGCCCGCCGGAAATAAAAATTGCCGGGATGTTGACGCGCATTGCAGCATTCAACATTCCCGGCACAATTTTGTCGCAATTCGGCATGCACACCATCCCGTCGAATTGGTGAGCCTGTATCATTGTTTCTACGCTGTCTGCGATCAATTCGCGTGAAGGCAGGGAGAACTTCATGCCGGAATGTCCCATCGCAATGCCGTCGTCCACACCGATGGTATTGAACTCGAACGGGACGCCCCCGGCCGCGCGTACAGCTTCTTTCACGATCTTTCCAAATTCTTGTAAATGCACATGCCCGGGAACGATATCTACATAGGAGTTGACTATCGCTATAAACGGTTTGCCCATGTCCGCTTCTGTAACGCCGGTGGCGCGTAGCAAGGCTCTGTGTGGTGCCTTTTCATAACCTTTTTTGATGGCGTCGGAGCGCATATTCTCTCTCTTTCTCTGTATGGAATAACAATTTGTTTAAACAAAAAGCCGCCCGGTGGTTGGGCGGCTCTCTTTACGAAAATAAGGTGTGTCTACTTGACTCTCACCTCGGCCATCCCAACCTCTTTTAGGTCCTTAATAATAAGGACCGAAATAAGAACGACCAGCAAGAGGGATGACATAATATTGTTCATAGCTTTTAGATATTTCGTCGAATTATATGCACAATCGGGAATAAGTCAAGGGCGAGATTTCGCCTGAATGGCGAATTCCACCGTCCTTATGCAATATTGGCCCGCAGGTAGGAGCCAAACACTCGCAGCATCAAGGCATACTCTCCAAGATGATCGAGGGCTTTCTTGACCCGCTCTTCATGCATGCCGCCGATGAAATCAATATAGAACAGGTACTCCCAGGGTTTACCCGCCAGCGGTCGACTCTCGATTTTTGTCAGATCGATCTCGCGCAACGCGAATACGCTCAATGCCTTGAACAAGGTACCCGGCTGGTTCTTCAAAATGAATACGATCGAAGTTTTCGCCTCACCCAATGGCCTTGCTGGCGAGCGCGCAATCGCCAGGAAACGCGTATAGTTCTCCGGATTATCCTCTATCCCTTCCTGTAAGATTTGCATCCCATGGATATCTGCTGCCTTGTGGGATGCGATCGCCGCGCTCGTATGCTCTCCGGAAGCCTTGAGTATTTTTACGCTCCCGGCGGTATCATAGACAGGCTCGGTCTTGACACCCATTCCCCGTAGAAAACCCGCACACTGGTCAAGTGCCTGTGGATGACTGATCACCTTTCTTATCTCTGGTTTTGTCACACCCGGAAAACCGATCAGGCAATGCCTGACGCGCAGAAAATACTCGCCAACAATATATAGTTCATTTTGCAGAAGCAGGTCGTAATTCTCGTGGATGCTTCCCGCCAGGGAATTCTCGATCGGGATAAGGCCAAATTCACATTTATCGGAACTCACTGCCGCAAATACCGCCCCGAATGACTCACAAGGCACGGTCTCCTGCGTTTCAAAATAGCCTCTGCTTGCCTCCTCGGAATAAGCGCCTGCTTCCCCTTGAAAAGCGACTTTCATGTTGACCTCCATTTTTGCGTTATTGAGAAATGCATTCTATAGGGAAGAATCCTCGGCAATTCCCTTATAACCCCAATTATTCAACCTTCCAGTGCGAGTCATTATAATGCAACCTGGTACTCCAAATTGTCAGACAATCCCCACCAGACTCCAGAGGCTGTATAATAGAGCCATTGTTGTTCCAGGAGAAACCCGATGATTACTAAATATTTCCGTCCTCAAACTTTGGAAGAAGCCCTGCAACTGCTTTCACATGAGGATGCACGACCTCTCGGCGGTGGGACACTTCTCAGCCGGCGTACCGAGGAATCCTTCTCGGTAGTGGACCTGCAAACTCTCGGTCTGGATCAGCTCCGTAAATCCGGAGACTATCTCGAAATCGGGGCAACCGTCACTTTGCAGACTCTGCTTGAATCTTCATTCGCTGCCAAAGCGTTAAAAACCGCCCTCGCTCTGGAAACGCCTCTTAACTTGCGTACGCTGGGAACGGTTGCCGGTACGCTGGTGACCTGCGACGGACGTTCGCCTTTTGGGACGGTCATGCTTGCGCTGGATGCGAAAATTACTTTTGCCCCCGGTAACGAGCAAATCCCTTTGGGTAATTACCTTCCTCTTCGCGTTCGCCCTCTTCCTTTGGTCCGCTCACTCCCCCTGGCCAGCCCCAACAAACTCATGACAAAGATCGAAATTCCCCTGAACGCCAAACTCGCCTTAGAAACCGTCGCCCGAACCCCGGCCGATAAACCGATTGTTTGCGCCGCGCTTACAAAGTGGCCCTCGGGGCGATTACGTCTGGCGCTTGGCGGCTGGGGGCAGGCTCCCGCATTGGCCGTGGATGGTACGGGACCCGATGATTTGGAAGCTGCTGCCCGCAATGCTTTCGCCGACGCTGGCGATGAATGGGCCTCAAAAGAATATCGCAGTGAGATTGCGGCGGTGTTGGCGAAAAGATGCTTGGCTGCCATGGCATGACCGTCACTTTGTTAGTGGTTACGCACGCAATCCGCACTCCGGATGGAGCGTGTTCCCAATAACTATGGGAAAATCAACATCCCTGCGAAAGAATTTAACAAATCTGTGATTGAGAATCTTCCTCTCGACACCATACTTCCCGGCGATTGCATCGAAATCCTCGCCCAACTACCCGAGAATTCGGTTGATATGGTTTTCGCTGATCCGCCTTATAACCTGCAACTCTCGCAAGAGCTCTGGCGGCCCAATCGAACGCGTGTCGGAGCGGTTCAGGATGCTTGGGATAAGTTCACCAGTTTTGAAGATTATGACCGGTTCACACGCCTTTGGCTCTCCGCTTGCAGACGTATACTCAAAGATACCGGCACACTCTGGGTTATCGGCACGTATCATAATATCTATCGCCTTGGGGCGATTTTACAGGATTTGGGTTTCTGGATTTTGAACGACGTCATATTCATAAAAACTAATCCCATGCCCAATTTTCGCGGGGTTCGTTTTACGAATGCGCACGAAACGCTCATTTGGGCTCAAAAGGAAAAAGGCGCGCATTATACTTTTAATTATCATGCCATGAAGTCTCTCAACGACAACCTGCAGATGCGCTCCGACTGGCTTCTCCCGATCTGCACGGGCAAAGAGCGTATAAAGGCTAATGGTTTAAAAGCTCACTCCACCCAAAAACCTGAAGCCCTTCTTTACCGTGTCCTGCTTGCCTCCACCAACCCCGGCGATGTGGTGCTCGATCCCTTCTTCGGATCCGGTACCACTGGTGCGGTCGCGAAGAAATTGGGACGGCATTTCATCGGTGTTGAACGCGACGAAGGCTATGTCAAGATCGCGCAGGCGCGCATAGCCGTCGTAGAACCTGCCTCGCAGGGAGCTCTTAACCTGCCTGATTCTCACCGCCAGCCTAGGGTACCGTTTGGGGCGCTGCTGGAAGCCGCTCTGCTACAGCCCGGTCAGACCCTTTACTTTATCAGGAACGACATCCCTGCTACCATCCTGGCGGATGGTCGCCTCCGTTGTGGTGAATTGACTGGGTCGATTCATGCGGTCGCCAAATCCTTGTCAAACGGAGCGCCTGCCAATGGCTGGGATTGCTGGTTTTTCGAAGATGCAAATGGGGAACGTGTTCTTATTGACAGTTTAAGAGCACAAATCCGAACGCAGGATCACCCGGGAGAAACCAATTGAAACAGAATCGCAGCCTCATTTTAGGAATAGCCGGTTGTCTCTTGGTCGCTCTTATTGGGTATTTCTGGGCTACCGCTCTGATGGGTTCGGTTTTTGGCTATCGTTCGCCCTTGCGCTTTACTCCGCCTGCACCAGCTGCGCCACTGGGAACCTCTCTCACCCACCGGGTTGTCATTGTCCTGATAGATGCGTTGCGTTACGATACCTCAATTAATAACAATGTCATGCCCTTCCTTAATCGTCTGCGCGACCTAGGCGCCAGCGCCAAAATGCACAGCCTGCCGCCTTCTTATTCTGAGCCTGGCTATACCACCATTCTAACCGGCTCCTGGCCCGATATCAATGACGGCCCGGCAGTAAACCTGGATTATGCGGACATCCCCATATTTACACAGGATGACATCTTTTCGGCCGCCCATCGCCTCGGCCTGCGCACCGCCATTTCCGGCTATGACTGGTTCGAGAAACTCGTCCCACAGACCGCGCTGGATGCATCATTTTACACGTCCGGGGAAGATGCCGCCGCTGACCAGTCAGTCGTTCAGGCCGCTCTGCCGATGCTTTCGGATAATTTCCAATTGCTCCTCATCCATCTTGACCAGGTGGACTATGCCGGCCATCATCAGGGTGGTCCGCTGGATCCACGCTGGAACGCGGCCGCAAAACGAGTCGATGGGGAATTGCAGCAGATCGTCGCTGCCTTGGACCTTAATCAGGATACCGTCATCGTGCTTTCGGACCACGGGATGATCAATCGCGGCGGCCATGGGGGCCCGGAACCGGTCACATTGCTGGAACCGTTTGTGATGGTTGGTGCCGGCGTTCATCCTGGGCCTTTATATCCTGATGTGGCACAGGTGGATGTGGCTCCCACCATTGCAGCCCTTCTGGGGACTAATCTCCCGGCTTCATCTGAAGGCCTCGTTCAAACGGCCATGTTAACCTTGTCGCCCGCCTACGAAACAAAAATCCAGGCGGCTGAAATAGCCCAGAAAGCTCTGTTGTTTAAGTCTTACACTGTCGCGATTAAAAGCCAGCCAACCCGCCCTCCTGATCCAAATAATCCATTCTCTTATGTAATTGCTATAGATAGTGCTCGCGCCAACCGGCTGGCCCACGAGCGCGTCTGGAGGAATGTGGCTGCGATCGCTCTGGCAGTCCTGCCAGTCTATTTCCTCGTCATCACTGGTAAAAAGGGGCTTTTCTGGCTGTTCGGGGGTGCTCTTATTTACGTGCTGGTTTTCAATTTCCGCTATGCCGTCCTGGACGGGCGCACGTATTCGTTGAGTTCTGTCGATAGCCAGACTTGGCTTATTACTTACACTGCCATCACTGCTTTAATTGCGCTCATAATTGGCTGGCTGGTCTATATGCTGCGTTTGCGCCTCTTCTCGGCTGGCTCGCGCAAGGCTGCCAAAAGCACGCTGGGCTTCCTATTTTTCACCATCTATCTCCTGGCGCTGCCCATCTTAGTCAGTTTCGCAGTCAACGGCCTCGTGGTAACTTGGACCCTGCCGGAGTTTTATACCTCGTACATTGCCTTGCTTTCACTCATCCAATGGATATTTGTGGCTGCGTTTGGCCTGCTGCTTGCAGGCGCTGCAGCTTTGATTGCACATTATGTTCCTCAGACAACTATAATAAATAAGAAGTATCGGAGGAAGTATGGACATTAGATTAATGATTAATGGTACGCAATTCGATATTGAGGTCTACCCAGCCGATACATTATTTTCAATCTTGCGCCGCCTAGGCTTTCACGGAGTAAAATTCGGTGACGAGCAGGGACTTTCGGGTTCGGACACCGTCCTCTTGGATGGGCACCCCATTAACGCCGGTTCAATACTGGCTGCGCAAGCCGAAGGCCATAACATCGCCACCATCGAAGCGCTCGGTGAACATCCTGACCAGGGTTGGAAGAAGACCGGCGGTCTGCACCCCCTCCAATTGGCCTTTATCGAATCTGGCGCAATCCAGTGTGGATACTGCACCCCTGCACAAATCCTGGCCGCCAAAGCTCTCTTGGATAAGAACCCGAACCCAACGGAACTCGAAGTCCGTCAGGCAATTGCAGGTGTCCTCTGTCGCTGCACTGGCTACGCGAAACCAGTCCAGGCTATCTTAAAAGCCGCCGCAGTTATACGTGGAGAATCGCAACCAGATACCCTCGTTATAAGGCTTCAGGAAATCCCCCCTGCCGATAATTCAGGTTTACCCGATACCCAATCCCCTGTTACCCTCTCTTCCCCATACTTAACCCAGGCCATGCCAAAGATGCTGCTCACTCCGGAAACCAGCCCCTACCGGGTGGTCGGTAAACCCGAAGCGAAGGTGGACGCTGTCAAGCTCGCCCAGGGGAAGCCCGCCTACACTGCCGATATCGAATTACGCGGCATGTTGCACGCCAAAGTGCTGCACTCACCGCACGCCCATGCCCGCATCACTCGCATTGACGCCAGCTTTGCACGTGCCCTGCCCGGTGTGGTTTGCGTGCTGACCTGGCAGGATATTCCACGTGTGGTCTATTCCACTGCCGGCCAGTCTGACCCAATCCCGGGTCCCCTGGATACTTTTTCATTGGACAATAAAGTCCGATTCGTAGGCGACCGGGTTGCCTTCGTGGCCGCCGAAACGCCTGAAATTGCCGAGCAAGCTCTGACTCTTATCGACGTGGATTATGAAATTCTTCCTCCGATTCTCGACCCGGCCGACTCCATGAAGCCCACTGCCCGGCGCATCCACGACGAACCGGAGTATGTCAATTTTTCCGATTCGAAACCAGAGAAAAACCTGGCAGCTGCAATCCGCATTGACATCGGCAATGTGGAAAAAGGCTTCGCTGAAGCGGATGAGATTTTCGAGGCTGAATATGCCGTTCCGAAGGTGCAGCAGGCCCATATCGAACCGCACGTTACCATTACCTACTGGGACGAAGATGACCGTCTGGTCATACGCACCAGCACCCAGGTTCCTTTCCACGTTCGCCGTCAGCTTGCCCCGGTCTTGGGCCTCCCGGTAAAACGAATCCGCGTCATCAAACCAAGGATCGGTGGCGGTTTCGGCGGCAAACAGGAAGTACTCATGGAGGACGTCGCCGCCCACCTGACCATCGCCACAGGTCGCCCGGTCATATACGAATATAGCCGCACGGAGGAATTTATTGCTGGGCGTTCCCGCCATCCCATGCGCATCCGCATGAAGACCGGCGTTAAACGAGACGGTACCATGACCGCCAACGAGATGGTGGTCTTGAGCGATACCGGTGCCTATGGCTGCCACGCAGTCACCGTGACTGGCAATACCGGGTCCAAATCCATGGCGTTGTATGTGGGCGATGGGCCATACCGGAAGTCGCCGAATATCCGCTTTTATGCCGATATTGTTTATACCAACACGCCTCCCGCTGGAGCATTTCGCGGTTATGGCGTTCCACAGGGATTTTGGCCGGTCGAACGCCATATGGAGAAAATTGCCCGCGCCCTTGGCCTGGATCCGCTCGAGTTCCGACTGAAGAACGCCATCCATTCTGGCGAATACCACCCTTTCAGCACTGCCTGGAACGAAGGCCGGGAGCCGCGTCCGGAGATTGTCCATACCGTCGGGCTGGAGCAATGCGTCAGGCAGGGCAAGGCAGCCATCGGTTGGGATGAAAAATCCGGGAATGAAACCTGGCGGAAGGACACCCATTCACCTCATCTCCTTAAAGGCATAGGGGTCGCGCTGGTAATGCAAGGTACCGCCATTCCCTATCTGGATATGGGCGGGGCTTCCATAAAAATGAATGACGATGGTTCCTTCAATTTGTTGGTTGGGGCCACAGACCTGGGAACAGGCTCTGACACGGTACTGGCTCAGATGGTTGCTGAGGTGCTCGGCGTGCCGCTAGAGGATATCATCGCCTACTCATCCGACACAGACTTAACACCCTTCGATAAAGGCGCCTATGCCTCTTCCACCACCTACATCTCTGGAACAGCTGCTGTAAAGGCTGCCAGGATCGTCGCGGATAAAATCAAGCAACGTGCCGCTGATATGCTCAATCAACGGTTGAACGTTACCACTTACGATCCTTCCAATGCCACACTGGCGAACCGCTGCGCCCAATTCCCTGATGGTCAGTCTGTCTCAATGAATGAAATTGCTCTCGACAGCTTGCACCTCAATAACCAGGAACAGATCATGGGCGTGGCCTCCTACGTTTCCCTCTCCTCTCCGCCTCCTTTCGCTGCGCAATTCGCCGAGGTAACCATGGATACGGAAACCGGCGCGTGTACCGTGGATAAGCTGGTCATGGCAGTCGATAGCGGTGTCATTGTCAACCCGCTGACGGCTTCCGGTCAGATCGAGGGCGGGATGACTCAGGCATTAGGCTATGCCGTCTGCGAAGAGATGGTATATGACGCTAAAGGTCTCGCGCGGGAACGTGACTTCGACCGGTATCACATCTTCCGAGCCGATGAGATGCCAGAGCTGACTGCCATCTTTGTCGAAACTTTCGAGCCGACCCATCCGTTTGGCGTTAAAGCTGTAGCTGAAATCCCGATGGACGGTGTGGCCCCTGCAGTTGGGAATGCTGTTCTGGATGCACTTGGGGTAAACATTGACGAAAATCCGGTCACACCTGAAAAGGTCTGGAATGCATTAAAAACGAAAAATAAATCCGGATGACCCATTTTCTGGGTTTATCTTTCATCCCCCCGAATATTATCCAACCATATTTGGGGGTATTTTTTATTTGAAATGCTCCAACCCAGCTTTTTACCCACATATGTGGGTTCGTCGCTCGTCGTTTTATATATCGCGCGCGTATTTTCATGTTATTTTAATTTAAGCGGTAAAACAGCCAATAGATCTCAGCTAAGCAGGTTTTTTTAATCCTTACATTCGCGCATATTCTGCCTTGCCGGGTTTATAATAGGACCATCTCGGGTGATATACCTTGTAGCCGAAGACGTGGTCTTGCACAAGGGGCAGGTTTTGCCGGTCATCCTGAGACTATCGGAAAGGCAAATATGAACACTATACCCAATTCTCTATTGATTGAAAAAGATATTCCCTCCCGCCGCGCCGCCTGGAAGAACATTCTTCCCTTCGCCCATACCTTTAACGGTTACGAATATTGTGGCTCTGTTAAGAAATGCCGTGAAGTTGCCAGGCAGGGCATCGTTCTCCATAGATCGAACAAGGATTTCGAGCAATCCCTGACTGACCTTCGCACCTGCCTGTTCTATGAAGCCCGGCGATGGAAGCATCTGGAAAAAAGCCCCAATAAAGCTGCACTGGCGTATGTTCACGCTCTGGTGGAAGCCATCCGCGAGCGCGTCCAGGCGAACGAACTTTCCTGATAATTTTCTCTTCTACGAGCATCTGTAGCTGATACGCTGATTGATCATTTTCCCATCTTTGATCAAAAATGACGTATAGCAGACTAATCTGGTATCAAGTCTGTTTGATGATGCCACTCATCATCATTTATAATGGTAGCTTATTATGTCAATATTCCTGGCTCTTGCCGAACTCGCACAGAATCACCAACCCGCTGCCCTTTGCACAGTAGTAAAAACCAGCGGCTCAACGCCGCGCCACAGCACCAGTAAAATGCTGGTCTATCCGGATGGGCACATTCTCGGCACGGTTGGCGGTGGGGAATTGGAAAACCGCGTTGTTAAAGAAGCATTGGTTTCTCTACAGGACGGAAAACCACGTAACCTAGCCTATAATATGGCTGACCCGGCACGCGGCGACCCTGGCTTGTGCGGAGGTCAGGTGGAGGTTTTTGTGGAACCTATTTTGCCATCTCCCACGCTGGTTGTCATTGGTGGAGGACATGTCGGAAAGGCCGTGGCGCATCTCGCCAAATGGCTCGATTTTCGGGTGGCTGTCTCGGACGACCGTACGGAATTTTGCACACGAGAAGCTAACCCGGACGCGGACGAGTTTTACCCCGTTCCGTTGGCCGAACTCCCATTAAACCTGGCTATTACCTCCCAGACTTTCCTCGTTCTTACCACACGTGGCAGCAGTGTGGATGTCTCCGGGTTACCCGCCTTGCTTGAAACACAGGCGGGTTACATTGGCATCATCGGCTCCCGTAAACGATGGAAAACCACCGTCAAGGATCTGAACCAGCAAGGTATTTCAGACGAGAAATTGGCACGCATTCATTCTCCTATCGGCCTAGGAATTTCAGCAGAGACACCCGAAGAGATTGCGGTTAGTATTATGGCTGAGATACTTATGCTGCGCGGTGGCGGTTCGGGTCGCCCGATGCAAAGCCCCAAATGATTCTAATTTCCCATCAGCCTATGCGCCTATATTACGTAAATTCCCAAAAAACAACTTTTTGCAGGTGGCAGCGTAGATAAAACAGGATAAAATACTTGTAATTTGAATCTCCGAAGCAGTATAATCATCTCATAAATACTTGTTTACTAACCAAGGAGAAATAAAATGGCTCGAATCTTTGATGTCATTGAATATGAAAATGAAATGGTAAACGAACTCGTCCATCGTTTTCCAGACGACGGGACAACCGGCGATTATCGCCTCGGCTCCAATGTGATCGTCCGAACTGGCCAAAGCGCGGTCTTCTTCCGCGATGGGCTCGCCTTGGATATGTTCGGCCCCGGACGCCATGTCATAGCCACCGAAAATATTCCTCTGCTTACACAAAAACTACAGGACATTTTCACCAGCGGCAAGGGCGTTTTCCCTGCAGAGGTCTACTTTGTTTCAATGAAAGAATTTCCTCAGCGCAAGTGGGGTACTCCACAGCCAATTCTGGTCAGCAATCCGGGCATGGGCCTGGGCGTGATGTTGCTCCAGGGTTTTGGAACATATTCATTCGAGGTTAAAGATCCCCAGCAACTCGTTACTCAGATCGTCGGCAAGACGGCTTCCTATAGTATTGACCAGATTGAGGATCGCTTACGCAGCATTCTCCTTTCACAACTGCAAGATACCCTGAATGAGTGGGGTGCCAAGCTTAATCTGCCCCAATTACTTGCCAAAACACAGGAAATGGCTGGTTTCATTCGGTCTCAATGTGAGGATGATTTTGAGGCAGTCGGCCTGAGCCTGAAAACTTTCATCCTTGCCAACCTGAGACCATCCGACAAATCCGCTCAGGAATTGCGGGATATGGGTATGCTTGACATGGCTACCTACACTCAATTGCAGGCTGCAGATGCCATGCGTGATGCTGCCAACAACCAGGGCGGCGGTGCAGGCCTGACAGCTGGTATCGGGGCTGGAATGGGTATTGGCAACTTGATGGGCCAGGCTCTCCAGGGGGGAGTGCAATCTGGTCAACCGCAGCCCAAGGCTCCCAACGGCGGTTCTCCGGCGGCTGGCGGCATGTCAGACGTAATGACTCCGTCCGAGGCGGCTGCTGCCCTGAAAGTAACCGAAGAGGATGTTATGGCAGCCATCAATGACGGCAGCCTTAAGGCTAAGAAACTTGGCAATGCCTACCGCATCAGCCGGGAATCTCTCGAAGAATTCCTGAAAAGCTAATTGGTAAATACTTCGACCGGGCTGTTCCAAAAGGACAGCCCCGTCTGCATTTAAAGACTAGGGAGAAAACTTAATATCTGCATATTCACACTAAAGTATGCAGCAGCACCATGTTCGGTTGTCGCATCTCTAATATCGGAAAACCGCACACAACCACCACCTGCTGTCCGGGCTTCACAGTTCCGGAATCGCGCAAGGCCGTTTCCACGCAGTGGAACATCGCTTCGACTGTGTCTACAAACGGGACAATATGCGGTTGTACACCCCAGGCCAGCGCTAGACGGCGATAGGTGCGCTCTTCGGAAGTGAAAGCCAGGATGGGCACACGTGGCCGGGCCTTTGCCATTAATAATGCCGAGCGGCCCAATCGGGTGAAAACGGCTACTGCTGCCACATCTTGGTCGTGTGCCAATTCACGCGCCGCTCGTATTACCGCCACGGCGGCGTCGTGTTCATTAGATTCGATATCCTGGTTATGTCCCCATGATTCGAAACCCGCTTCAGCCTGGCAGACGATGCGATCCATCAGGGTCACCGCTTCCACCGGGTAATCACCAGCCGCTGTCTCTGCCGACAACATGACCGCGTCCGTTCCATCGAAAACGGCATTGGCTACATCCGAGGCTTCAGCGCGCGTCGGGAGAGGATTGTGGATCATAGATTCAAGCATCTGTGTGGCTGTGATAACCAGTCTTCCCCTGCGATTGGCAGCTTGGATGATGCGTTTCTGAGCGCCGGGAACATCTTCCGGAGCCATTTCAACCCCCAGATCACCGCGTGCCACCATCACTCCGTCTACTACATCCAGGATGGATTCTAGGTTATCAAGTGCTTCTGGACGTTCCAGCTTGGCAATTAATAGCGGACACTCCCCGGGGGATTGGCAGGCGATTCGCTGCCTGACCTTCTGAAGATCTTCGGCTTGGCGAACAAAGGAGATTGCCACAAAGTCTACACTGAGCGATAATCCAAACTCCAAATCCTCGGCATCTTTTTCGGTAAATGCCGGAATATCAAGAAGCTCGCCTGGCAAATTGATGCCTTTATTGGATGTCAATGTCCCGCCAGTCTTTACTTCTGCGACAACCTGTTTTTCCAGCACATTAACGACCGATAGCGCCAGTCGTCCATCATCAAGCAGGATACGGTTTCCAGGCTTTACAGTGTCAAACAATTGCGGGAAATCCACTGGGATAACCGCTTGGCTTTTGATGGTTTGTGGTTGGCTGGCGCCCTCCGGATAGAGCAGAACCGTAGAGCCAGATACCAGGGATAGGGGTGTATGCAGAACGCCAACTCGTATTTTTGGACCTTGAAGATCCTGTAATATTGCCAGTGGCCTTCCCAGACTCTTAGAGATGGTACGTAATTGTGAAATCCTTGCAGCGTGTGTCTCTTGCGTTCCATGGGAAAAATTCAAGCGGGCAACATCCATTCCTGCTTGAAGCAATTTTTCGATAATGGCATCATCCTGGCTGGCCGGACCAATAGTGGCAACAATTCTCACATTTCTAATCACATTTAGCTCCAGTTCAATTCCTTGGCCTGCCTCTCCAGGTCAGCTCGGAAATCCGGATGGGCTATATGAATGAGTGCCTTAACGCGCTGGCGTACTGACTTACCATAAAGGTCGGCTACACCGAATTCAGTAACTACATAGTGAACATGGTTACGTCCGGTAACAACACCTGCTCCTTGTTTGAGCATCGGGACGATCTTGGAGACTACCGTACCGTCCTTCATAGTATTGGTAGCTGGCATGGCAATGATTGGCACCCCCCCTTTCGAGCGTGATGAACCGTAGATGAAATCCAACTGCCCCCCTACTCCGCTGAAGAACTTGGGGCCAATACTATCAGCGCAAACCTGCCCTGTCAGATCCACTTCGATAGCCGAGTTGATCGCCACCATGCGTTCATTTTGGGCAATGACAAATGGGTCGTTTACGTATTCCTGGCGGTGGAATTCACACAACGGGTTGTCATTAACCCACTCGTACAGGGAATGAGTACCTAGAACAAACCCGGCTACGATCTTGCCAGGATGCAGGGTCTTGCAGGAATTATTGATTACACCTTGTTCCACCAGGCGGACCACACCATCGGAAAACATCTCGCTGTGAATTCCTAGATCCTTCTTATTATCCAGGAAATTCAGGACGGCATCCGGGATGGCCCCGATTCCCATCTGCATGGTCGCTCCATCCGGGATAAGATCAGCAATATGACCGGCAATCTTCTGATT